>JAEWJV010000097.1 GCA_023386395.1 Bacteroidota bacterium | reverse complement strand
CAGCAGTATATATGAATTAAATTCTTTGTGTGCAACTGTTATCCTGATTTTGGATTACCTAAAGCCTGCCAACATAACCATCATATTTAAAAATGCGATTGCTAAGCTAAATAATTACAATTTATTTAATTTAACGGATTGATATATGTATGTGTATGCATTCATTACTCTTTTACTTTCGTAATAGCATTATCGTCACGTCCTTTTGGGGGTTACTCCTCATTGCATTTAGCTGCAACCATAATTTAGCCCGGGGCATTAGTGTTTATCCCAATCATTTTAAGATTGAAACACCTTTTATATCAGACAGTCGTGGGATTATAATAAATACCTATTGGGGAAGCGACAGGCAGCATTATGTTTTATGTCTTGATAATCACTCTCCCTCATGGATAAAAAGCTCAGTTATTCAATTCAATAAGTTCTTTATAAAATCAAATGAAATAAATTTCAAAACATCCACTGCAGATGGTACACCTGTCAAAGGCAATGTAGGCATTTGCGATAGTATTTATTTTGAAAATATAGTATTCAGGAATATCCCATTTTACATAATGCCTGAAAATTCAAAGGACACAAAAAATGATGATGGCGTTTTTGGCATTGATGCCATGGAAAAAGGTATTTGGAAAATTGACTTCAGAAAAGATGAATTAACCTTCACTTCCGATCCCGATTCACTTGATGATATAAAGCAAAGTGAAGTTTTTCCTGCAACCTTTAATGCACAGGCTATCAAAGTGAAAGTAAGATTTGGAAATAATATTTTAAAAACCTTAGCCATTGACCTTGGATACAATGGAGATATTCTTATGCCTTACAACGACTTTAAGAACATCAGTTCCCAAAAGCAAATCTTTACCGGGGAGGGAAAATTCAGCACGCCGGCAAGCCAAAACATCATAAATAATTTATCTGTTTATGACACTGTCAGGATAAACCACAATTGGTTTTTTGCAGGAATTTCATCCAACGAAAAGGTAACTGAAAGCGTAATAGGATTGACGTTTTTTAAAAGATTTGGTTATGTAATATTCGACTTCATTAATAAACGAATTTATATACCTAAAAAAGTTTGGTAAACCACAGGAAGCGTGTATTCATATGCTTCGGTGCGGTCAGACCGCTTCACTGGCCGGCCGGAATGGCCTTACAGCATTTGCTTAATTGAATTTTTGCCGATAGCTTTATCATTATCCACCATAAAGTTTTTTAGTATTGCTGATCTTTAAAACAGTTATTGTATGCAGCAGATAATAGAATGTGTTCCCAATTTTAGTGAAGGGCGTGATCTGAATATCATCAAACAAATTACAGATGAAATTGAAAGTGTTGAAGGTGTTCGTTTACTAAATGTTGATCCGGGGAAAGCTACAAACAGAACAGTTGTAACATTTGTTGGCGAACCCAAGGCCGTTGTGCAGGCCGCTTTTAAAGCCATTAAAAAGGCCGGCGAATTAATTGATATGAGCAAGCATACAGGCGAACATCCACGCATGGGCGCCACCGATGTTTGCCCTTTAATTCCAATAGCAAATATTACAATGGAAGAAACCGTTGCATATGCGCATGAGCTTGCAAAACTGGTGGGTGAAGATTTGCATATCCCGGTTTATTTATACGAACATGCGCAAAAAAATAAACTGCGTCACAACCTGTCTATTATCCGCGCCGGTGAATACGAAGGCTTCTTTAAAAAGATAAAATTGCCTGAATGGAAACCGGATTTTGGTCCGGGCGATTTTGATGCAAAGCGCGGCGCCACGGTTATTGGCGCAAGGGATTTTTTGATTGCTTATAATGTAAATCTTAATACAACATCAACGCGCAGGGCTAATGCCATTGCCTTTGATGTACGTGAAGCAGGCCGCACAAAAACAGAAAACAGTAAACCTGTTTTAGATGAAAATGGAAAACCGCTAACTATTCCCGGCAGCTTAAAAAATGTAAAAGCAATTGGCTGGTTTATTGAAGAATATGGTATTGCGCAAATTTCCATGAACTTAACCAACATTGGTATAACACCTTTGCACATTGCCTTTGATGAAGTTTGTAAAAAGGCTGATGCCCGCGGTATTCGTGTTACAGGCAGTGAGCTCGTTGGTCTCGTTCCATTAAAATCGATGATTGACGCGGGTAAATATTTTTTAGAAAAACAGGAACGTTCAACCGGCGTTGCTGAAAAAGAGCTGGTGCGCATTGCCGTAAAATCAATGGGGTTAGATGAACTCGCACCTTTTAAACCTGAAGAAAGAATTATTGAATATTTATTAAAAGATGCAAAAGACAGCACACTCATCCACACAACACTTACTGATTTTGCTGATGAAACTGCCAGTGAAAGCCCTGCGCCCGGTGGCGGTTCCATCTCTGCTTATATTGGCGCTTTAGGCATTTCATTGGCCACGATGGTTGCCAATTTATCATCGCATAAAAAGGGTTGGGATGAACGTTGGAAAGAATTTAGTGACTGGGCTGATAAAGGGCAGCAATATAAAAATGCATTGATGCAGTTGGTGGATACAGATACAAAAGCATTTAATCAAATAATGGCTGCAATGAGTTTATCCAAATCAACTGATGAAGAAAAACAAATACGCAAACAAGCTATACAGGAAGCCACAAAATTTGCTATTGAAGTACCGCTTAAGGTAATGCAACTGGCTTATGAAAGCATGCAGGTAATAAAAGTTATGGCAGAAACCGGCAATCCAAATTCTGTTTCAGATGCAGGCGTCGGTGCTTTATGTGCCCGCAGCGCCGTAATGGGCGCGTTTATGAATGTGCGCATTAATGCCACGGGTTATGATGATAAAACTTTTGTTGAGGATATTATTGCAAAAGGAAAAGATATTGAAAGCAAAGCCATCGCTTTGGAAACAGAAATTTTAAAAGTGGTAAATGAGAAGATTGGGGTATAATTACAATTAAAAAAGCTTTTCACCTTTTAAAATTTTCACGGCAGAACCTTCTGCAAGAAATACAGATTCAGGCTGCTGGTTTAAAGCTTCATCAAATGCCGGTCCATATAATTCTTTTGCACGGCAAACAATATCGTAAGACTTTACTTTATACACATTCCATTTTGGATGCTGAACTTCGTAAGCACCGGCGCATGTTTTATTAATGCATGTATAGCCCCAATAATGTTCGGTAATAAATTCTTCAGCCGAATTTTCAGTAATGGTTTCGGGCTCGCCTGATGCAATACAATTTATATGGTTCCATTGTTTACTAACTTTCCATTCATATCCAATACTCAAATCATTATCGCTTTTGTTCCAGGTGTGTTTTGTTGGAAGTGTAATATAATTTTCTCCATATAAAGTATTTGCAACAAAACTTATTATTCGTTTTGATACAATTTCTTTTATAAACACAACACCACGCCTCCATTCATTATTTTGTTTATAACGGACATAAAAGCGCAGGTTTATTTCTTCAAAGCTTGTATGAAAAGGAAATGATATCCTCATCACTCTCACGTTCTGGAACACAAACCCAACAAGGCTTATAAAATGCTTTCCGTTAAATGTATCAAGTTCAGTTTTATAGGGGAGATATGGTTG
>JAEWJV010000055.1 GCA_023386395.1 Bacteroidota bacterium | reverse complement strand
CATATTCGGAACGGTAAGTTTCCCTGCCCGGCGTCCTGCTGTTTACCCTTGTTTTTCTATAGCCTAAACTATCAAGCAATGCATTTATCGTTAAGCCGCCTCCTGCAAGACCCTGCAGCCAAAGGCTCGCACAATTGTCGCTTATGGTTAGCATCAGCATCATCACCTTGCTTAATTCGATAGTGCTGCTGTCTTTAAAGTTTGAAAGAATATCATCGCCTTCACTGTAATATAAAGAATCGGTGTATAACAAACGTTGATGATAATCCAGCTCGCCATGTTGAATCTTATTTATAATGCCGGTAAGAATTGAAATCTTAACAATGCTGGCAGTTGGAAAAACCGTATCAGCATTTATGCTCACAGTTTTATGATGTTTCAAATCATTTACATAAATACCTGCATCACCATGAAAATCTTTTATAAGTTCAGTGATTTGTTGCTGCAGCTTAACATCCGTTTTTTGTGCATTTGAAATAACGCATATTAATACAAGGGCTAATACAAATATCTTTTTCATGCAAAACGTTTAGATATATCAAATATATAATCCAACGTTTAATTGCAATGGTTGTGAACATGCTTTCCTTCATGGCTTATTCATTTGCCACTTTCAATTCATCATCACCGGCATCCATCAATACATAGGTTTTTATATTGCAAATGAGCATCTCATCCAGTGCACGTACAATATCTGCATAAGTTGATGCAGGCGTTGGCTTTATTAAAACCACCATACCCGAATCTGTTCCATAATCTTTTCTTACGGCAGCTTTTTTATCAAGAATAGCATTGCGCAATGCAGTGGTGCTGCTGCCAATACTTCTTTCATTATCAAGCTGTGTTCCATTGTAAACATATATATCGTTGTTCGCGCCTAACAGTATATTCAGTGTTTTATTTTCAGGAATGAGTGATGGCGGTGCAGGTTTTGTATCATCGGGTAAGGCAAGCTTCATAGAGGTGGATTGCTGAATAGTGGTTGTAAAAACAAAGAAAGCAATCAGCAGGAAGCCAAGGTCAACCATTGGCGTAAGGTCAACGCGTAAAGAAGCTTTTTTTGTTTTGCGCACACCGGCTTTATGCGGATGTTGGGCAGGTAAAATATCGGCCATAAATTTTTTATTATTGAGATGAAGTTTTTGCAGCTTTCCATAATAAGATTGGAATATTTATAGTGCAAGTATTTGATCTTTCAGGAAGCAAAAACAGAAAGAGCCGATAAGCCGCCATGAAAATCTGCAGTACAAGGGAGTGACACAATGGAAGCTTAATTGAAATACATCTGCCGGTAACAACATAAAAAAATCCCTCCCGCAAAAGCGGAAGGGAAGTACAACTAAAACTCTATGCCAATCGCTTAGTCTGGCTTCTTTCCATCAAGAAAAGTATTGATGGTTGAAATTTGTGTGTTATTATTATCGTCTTTTTTAACTGCTACCTTGCTGTAAAAATCTTCTACCGTAGTAAGCTTATTGTTGCCGAATAATTCAAGGTTGCGGCGCACATAAGCCGGAACATTTTCATATTCATTATTACTATCCATAGAATTCATATTGTAAGAAAGGTTGCGCAGCTTGTGTATGCGTTCTTCAGCGCGGCGTTTCTGCTCCTCTTCTTCATCGTTGGAAGGCAGATTGAATACGGCTGCCGGCGTTGATTTTACAGGCGCTTCATCTTTTATCACTACATCAAATTCTATTGTTTCTTCTTCAAACAAAGGTTGTTGCTTCGGCTTTTTAACCTCTTCCTTTTTTGGCGGCTCCTCGTTCTTTGCTTCTGCACGCGTTTCATTCGGCTGTGCATAAATAGAAGATGGTTTATTTAAGAAATTTGTGGAAGGCTTCGGTTCTTCTGCGTGCTTTTCTTCGTACAGCATATTGAGAATTGATGGCGTTTCTTCCACTTCTTCCTTTTCTTCAGCAACAGGTTTTACTTCTTCAGTTTTTGTTTCCGGAATTTCAAGTTCAAAATGCAGCGGCGTTTCATCTTTTACATCAAGTACTGCAGATGGCGCCACTACAGGCGCTTCATTAACAGGCTCAGATAAAGTGGGCGCATACACGTCTTTTTCCGGAACAGCCTGTGGCTTTGGCGCTTCGGTTTTCTTTTGCCCTTCAACATCCAGCGTTAATATGATCTTTTCTTCCTTTGGTTTCGTCATTTTCTTTGCAGGCATTGTTTCCCTGTGCAGTGCAGCCACCGGATCTTTTTGTTCAAAGCCTGTTGCAATTAAAGTGATGCCGATTTTTCTTTCAAGTGAAGGATCGTAACCCATACCAACAATTACATCAGTAGCTTCACCTGCCTGCATGCGCAGATAACTGTTGATGATTTCGAGCTCATCCATGGTACATTCAAATTCACCTTCTGAGCTATTGATGTTGATCAGTATCCATTTAGCGCCGCGTATATCGTTATCATTCAGCAATGGAGAATTCAATGCTTCTTCAATGGCTTTCTGGGCGCGGTTTTCGCCTTCAACAGCAGAGCTGCCAAGGATGGCAACACCGCCGTTCTTCATCACGGTGCATACATCGGCAAAGTCAACAATAATATGGCCGCGGCTGTTGATAATATCTGTGATACATTTAGCAGCAGTGGCCAATACATTATCAGCTTTGCTAAATGCTTCTTTCATTTTTAAGTTGCCGTACTGCATGCGCAGTTTATCATTGCTGATGATAAGCAATGTATCAACATAAGGCTGCAATCTTTTAATACCTTCTTCTGCCTGCAACAACCTGCGCGGGCCTTCAAAGCCAAATGGTGTTGTAACTATACCAACGGTTAAGATGTTCATATCGCGGCAAACCTGCGCAATGATGGGCGCACCGCCGGTTCCTGTTCCGCCACCCATGCCGGCGCATATAAAAGCCATTTTAGTATTTACTTCAAGAATGCGTTTTATTTCTTCCAGGCTTTCTTCTGTTGCATTGCGCCCAACTTCAGGATTGGCGCCTGCCCCAAGGCCTTGTGTTAAATGGGGGCCGAGCTGCACTTTATTTGGCACTTCGCTTTGTTCCAAAGCTTTTGCATCTGTATTACATATAATGAAGTCTGTGCCTTCAATATTTTCAGCATACATATAATTCACAGCATTGCTGCCGCCGCCTCCAACGCCAAGCACTTTTATTATGGATGATTTTTGCTTTGGCAAATCAAAATGTATCATACGTTTTCGTTTTTGTGGTTAGTAAGTTTTTTAACCTGTGAGCTGTCAGCTATGCGCTTCGGGCTCTTTTTGAATTTAATGGAATGAATTTTTTAAATTTTCATCTCAGTTTGAGTTTTCAACTTTCAGTAACCACTGTCAACTGACAACTCACAACTGGCAACTTATTTTATCTCTTTATCATCTTCTTCTTTAAACATATCAATCAAACTATCTTTGAATTTATCCCAGAAGTTGTTTAATCCTTTGCGTTTCGAAGTGTCCACTTTTTCTTTCTTCTCTTCTTTCCCATTCACCGGCACATCTTCTTTTTTCAATACTTCAGGCACTTCCACTTTCTTAAACCGGTTATCAAACTCCTTGCGTTTATGTTCATAATCATTGTACCCTTTTAGTATTAGACCAATACAGGTTGCATACATAGGCTTCTTTAATTCATCAATATGATTTGGCGCAAGATGTTCGTTAGGGTAACCAATACGTGCACTAATGCCGGTGCAGTATTCTGTAAGCTGAATGAGATGTTTTAACTGTGAGCCGCCGCCTGTTAAAATAATACCACCATTCAATGCACGTGCATCTAATCCAATCTGCTTTATATGATACGTTACAAAATCCAGTATCTCACCCATTCTTGCCTGTATGATAGCCGCAAGGTTCTTCACGCTTATTTCTTTTGGCGCCATGCCTTTTATGCCTGGTATGGTTATGTAGGCATTGGCTTTTGCTTCATCGGCCAGGGCAGTTCCAAACTGCACCTTCATGGCTTCGGCCTGCGCTTTCAACACACCTAAACCCATGCGTATATCGTTGGTGATATTTTCACCGCCAAACGGTATAACGGCAGTGTGTTTTAAAATGCCATCATAAAAAACTGCAAGATCACTTGTGCCGCCGCCGATATCCAGTATGGCAACGCCCGCTTCCATGTCAATATCGCTCATTACCGCACTTGATGAAGCTAATGGCTGCAATACCAGGTCTTTTGTTTTCAAACTGCTGCGGTCAACAGCGCGATAGATATTACGTATCGCATTCCTGTCGCCGGTAATGATGTGGAAGTTGGCACCAACTTTCACGCCATTATAACCAACAGGGTCTTTAATGTTTTGATAATTATCCACATGAAAATCCTGTGGTATAACATCAATGATCTGGTCGCCGGCAGGAATAAAAGTCTTGCGCTGGTTTTCTACCAGCTGGTCAATTTCCCAGCGGGCAATTTCTGTTTCTGCGTTCTGGCGAACAATGTCGCCGCGTGTTTGTAAACTTTTGATGTGATGGCCGGCAACGCCTACATACACATCACGAATTTCAAGGTCCGGATTACTTTTTGCGCAGTTGGCCAGCGCCTGCTGAATGGCTTTAATCGTTTGATCAATATTCAGCACCTGGCCATGCTGAACACCGTTACTGTCAGCGCGCCCAAACCCGAGTATCTCCAGCTTGCCATACTCGTTTTTGCGACCAGCAATTGCAGCAATTTTTGTAGTGCCTATATCAAGGCCTACAATAATCGGCATGCCGGTATCGTCGTACGCAGTTTGTGTGCCGCTTGCATTTTGGTTCATAGATTCTGTTTTAGTTGTTTGTTGTTATAGAAAAAGGCGTCACCCTCGTTCCCTCTCCACAAGTGGAGCGGGATGCCTCTGTTTAAGAGGCATCATTAACCACACTGCGGGTGCTTGAACATCAGGGTAAATAAATATTTTTTTAAAGAACTTTAATTATACAATCCTTCCAATCCGTTAATCTCTACCAATGCCCGTTCAGCCTTTCTTCTTCATTACAGCTTTAGGCTTTCTTTCCTGCTGTTTTTTACTGCTATTATTGCTGTTTGTTTTCTTCTCTGTTTTTTTATTCGCTTTGACAACCGGCTTCTTTACCGCCGGTTTTCTTTCCGCGACTTTTGAAGCTGGCATTGCAGCAGGCGCATCAACCTTTACAGGCGTTGATATGGGCGCCGTATAAGTTGGATCGCTTAAGGCGCTGCTAAGTTTTATATCGCTTTGTTTTAACTGCCGCATAGCCCTGGCCGTATCAGAAGGCATTGTATAATCTTCACCTTTTCTAACAGCCACTACCTGATCTTTATACTGCACATCAACAACACTGTATTTTTCAAAACCAACCTTGCTGAATACCTGTTTATAAAAAGCCATAAGCCTTGTAAACTTTTCATCAATATTTTCCGCATTGCCGATTCTTATAACCTGGCCGCCAATCACAGGTATAATTTCATAAGTGCGCTGTGATGTAATGTTTATTTGCGCTGTTTGCGCATTCATAAAACTATCAGCAGATATATGCAAGGCGATCTGTTTCACATCGTCCAGCACAAGGCTGTCTGGTTTCGATAATATCTTTTTATCGGAAGGGAAAGATGTAAAAACAATCAATCTTGCCATTGCATTGGCACTTACCGGCAGGCGCATGCCTGAGCTGTCTATATAAAAAGAGCTGCCGTTTGCTGTAAACACACGTGCCACAGGTTCACGTTCTATAATTTTCACATGCAGCGTTTGATGGTTATCGAAGAACAGTTCAGCGTCTTTTGTCCATGCATTTTTTTTAAGCGCTGTCTCTGCTGCTTTTAAATCAATATCATCTAAAGCTTTACCTGCATTAATACCGCTATTGTTAAGCACCTGAACCACATCAGCCTTTTTAATGAATATATTTTTTGTTGCGCCGTCAATACTGATTTCAATATTGCTGCAGGCCTTTGAATCTTTTGCTTTCATGGCAGCAACAAGTAGCACTACGCAGCATAAACCCAGCAGCGACCAGCTAATTGTTTTTATTTTCGTTTTTACACTCATTACTGCGTTTGCAAAAACCTATAAGGTTTTAGAAACCTTATAGGTTTTTCGTATTTTATGATTTCAAAATTTCTTTTACCGGCTGCACCAATGCATCAATATCTCCGGCGCCCAGCATTATTACCAGTTGTGGCTTGTATAATTTTACCCAATCCAGCATAGCATTTTTATCCAGCACCTGCTTTTGAGGCAATTGCATTTTATCCAATATCAACTGGCTTGTTACGCCTTCCATTGGCATTTCACGTGCCGGATAAATGGGCAGCAAAACCACTTCATCAGCTATATCTAAACTTTGTGCGAATTCAGCAGCAAAATCATTTGTACGGCTGAATAAATGTGGCTGAAAAATCACCGTCATCTTTTCTTCCGGATATAAACTGCGCACGCCCGTTAAGGCGGCTTTGACTTCAGCAGGATGATGGCCGTAATCGTCGATTAAAACATGCCTGCTATTTTTTAAAACATATTCAAATCTCCTATGTACACCCTTGAAATTCTTCAGTGCTTTTTTTATCTTATCATCATCAATTTTTAAATATTTGCATACGGTTATGGCGGCAAGGCTGTTTTCTATATTGTGCAAGCCACCCATGTGCAATTCCACATCATACAGCTTCCAGTCTTTGCTTATCACATTATATTTATATGTACCATTTTCCACTTTTATATCATCTGCATAAACATCAGCTTCTTTATTATCGTAACAGAAAGTATAATGAGTGGCAGCCATTAAATCTCCGGCCCTGTTCAACCCATATTTTGAAATAAGGCAGCCATCTTTATGTATACGTTTTGTAAATGCCACGAAAGCATTTTCCACTTCTTCAAGCGTTCCGTAAATATCAAGATGATCGGCATCCATGGCTGTTATTACAGCTATATCAGGCGACAGTTTTAAGAAGCTCCTGTCGTATTCATCCGCTTCAATCACATCAACATTATTATCGCTGCTCCAGAAATTAGTTTGATAGTTTGCTGCAATACCACCCAAAAAGGCATTGCAACCATAACCACTGTCACGAAGCATGTGTGCTATCATGGTGGTTACGGTTGTTTTGCCATGTGTTCCCCCTACGCATATATCGTAAGAACTTTCAGTTATCCATTGAAGTACATCGCTGCGTTTAACAACCGTATAATTATTTTCTTTATAGTAAACCAGCTCTTTGTGTGTTGAAGGAATAGCCGGCGTGTAAACAACCACATCAGCATTTTTCGGAATCATATTTACGTCTTCTTCAAAATGCACATCAATATCTTCTGCTTCCAGTTGCTGTGTGAGCGGAGTAACTGTTCTGTCGTAACCTGTAACCGTTGCACCTTTGGTTTTGAAATAACGCGCTAATGCACTCATGCCAATGCCGCCAACGCCTATAAAGTAAACGACAACATCGCCTCCGCCTCCGCCGGTAGGCGGAGTGTTTATAAATTTTTTTATTTTTTGAGACGCGTTCATTTACTAATCTTTTTATCTGCCAATATTTTTAATATGGATGTTGCTATTTTTTCATCTGCATTTTTTACTGCGAAGGCCGCAATATTATTGGCCAACATTTCCTGCTTAACCGGATCCTTGGCAAGGTTTGTTATTTCGTTAAACAGCCTGGTTCTTACCACATCATCTTTCACCATTAATGCAGCATTCCTGTCAACCAGGTACTTTGCATTTACGGTTTGATGATCTTCGGCCGCATAAGGAAATGGCACAAAAATCACAGGCTTTTTAGCTACGCATAATTCTGCAACAGACATAGCCCCTGACCTTGACACAACAAGGTCTGCAGCAGCATAAGCCTTTTCCATATCATTAATAAAATCATTTGCCCACACATTATGTAATGCTTTGGCTTTGGACAGGTATCTGGCAGCCGTTGCTTTACCTGTTTGCCATATTACCTGCAGGCCCAAAGGATTAAAATCAACCAGGTGCCGGGCTATCACTTCATTTATACTTCTTGCACCAAGGCTTCCGCCAATAACTAGCACCGTTGGCTTTTTTCTTTCAAGCCCGAAGAATGCCAGCGCCCCGGTTTTACCGATGTTGCTGTTCGCAATACTTTTACGTACCGGGTTGCCGGTAATCTCAATTTTATTGGCAGGAAAAAATTTATCCATGCCTTCATTTGCAACAAAAATTTTAGTTGCATGTTTACCCAATAAAATATTACTCCTGCCGGCAAACGAATTGCTTTCATGAATGAAAGTTGGAATGCCTTTTCCCTGCGCAGACCTCAATACCGGGAAACTTGAATAACCACCCACACCTATTACCGCATCAGGCTTAAAGCCTTTCAGGATATTTCTAACCTGTAAAAAGCTTTTAATAAGCTTGAATGGCAGCCATATATTTTTTATCAAAGAACCTCTTTCAAAACCTGCTATTGTTAATCCCTTAATATTATAACCGGCCTGCGGCACCTTTTCCATTTCCATTTTTCCATGTGCACCAACAAACAATATTTCTGCACCGGGCTGTAATTCTTTTATAGCATTGGCAATAGCTATCGCAGGAAAAATATGCCCGCCGGTGCCACCACCGGCAATGATGAAATGCTTGCCATCCCCATGCTCTAAAGGAGTGTTCTTATATCCCTCTATATTTCTTTCAGCACTCATTTATTCTGCTTCTTGTTTTGCTTTTATCTTTTCATCATTCGCTTCTGCTATACTTACTTTAGGGCTTGCACCAAATACATCTCCTTCGGGAAGATTGGGAGGGGCTATCTCTATATTTCTTGCCACGCTTAAAATAATTCCAATGGATGCACAAGTGAATAAGAATGAACTTCCGCCCATACTTATTAATGGTAACGTAACACCGGTAACAGGTATAAGGTTTACACCAACGGCCATGTTTGCAATGGCTTGTATCACCAGCGTAAAACTCAGTCCCAGTGCGAGAAAAGCACCAAATGCATACGGGCATTTTCTAAACACTCTTATACACCTGAACAGGAAAACGAGATACAGGAATATGATAAATAACCCTCCCAGCAAACCATACTCTTCTATGATAATTGGATAAATAGAATCGTTATAAGCCTGCGGCAAATAATTACGCTGCCTGCTGTTGCCGGGGCCTAAACCAAATAATACACCGCCATTGGCTATCGCAATATTTTGCTGCTGCACCTGGTAAGGAATGTCTTCATCTTTCGCATAAATAAAATCCTGTGTGCGCTGCACCCATGTACCAAACCGGCCCATTGAATTTAATGTTGAGGCAATGGTTTTATGATCATTACCTGCACTGTTATTGTTGCCATCATATGTTGACATAGCAATAGCAACAATTAATAAAACAGGAATGGCAGCTACAAATAAAACAAGCAGTATATGTTTAATGTTTACACGGCCTATAAACATCAGCAGCAATGATGTTAACCCGGTTAACATTGCTGTTGAAAGGTTGGCTGGCATAATCAATACACAGATAATTCCTACTGGTATTATTAATGGCAAGAATCCTTTCTTAAAATCCTTGATATCTTTTTGTTTACGGCTGAGCTGCCTGGACAAATACATAAATAATGCAAGCCTTGCCAGGTCGCTTGTTTGAATGGTTAAGTTAATAACAGGCAGCCTTATCCATCGGCTTGCATCGTTCACTTCAACGCCAAAAAATAAAGTATAAACAAGCAGCGGGATAGAGATAAGATATAACCATAACGCCACTCTTGAATAAATAATATAATTAACACGATGCATAAAAAATACCACTAATACGCCTATTATAATGAAAGCAAGCTGCTTGAATAAATACACAGAAGTATTACCATCATAATACTTATAAGCAAGCGAACCTGTTGCGCTGTAAACTGCCAGTAAAGAAATAATAGCAAGCAGCACAACAACACTCCATATATATTTATCACCACGTGCACGATGATGCAAATTATTACCCCATTCGCGGCCCATGCCCATGAATGGCTGCATTGCATCTTCTATACTTTTAAATGTTTTATCTATCATACACGTTGTCGTTTATCACATTCTTACATTAAAGCAGCTTATAAATTCTTTACTGCTTCCTTAAACTGCCTTCCCCTGTCTTCATAATTTTTAAATAGATCAAAACTTGCGCAGGCAGGGCTTAACAGCACTACATCGCCTTTATCTGCAAAATGAAAAGAAGCATTCACAGCATCTTCTGCACTCGCCGTATCAATAATGGGAGAAACCAATCCATCAAATGCTTTATGAATTTTTGAGTTATCAACCCCCATGCATACAATAGCTTTTACTTTTTCTTTCACCAGGTCTTCTATCAAACTATAGTCGTTGCCTTTATCCTGGCCGCCAAGAATCAATATCACTGGCTTCTCCATGCTTTCCAATGCATACCAGGTACTGTTTACATTGGTGGCTTTACTATCGTTTACAAACTCTACACCACGCACGGTAGCCACACTTTCCATGCGGTGTTCCAGGCTTTGGAAATCTGTAACGGCTACACGTATCTTCTCCTTTCGTATGTCCATTACCATTGCAGCTATGCATGATGCCATAGTGTTATATTGATTGTGTTTTCCCTTAAGGGCAAAGTCGTAAACGCTCCATGTGGTGCGCTCATCGTGCAGTCGCAGCGTCATATTATTTCCTTTAATATAGCCGCCTTCGTTTGGTTCATAGTTCATAGAAAAAGGTAGTAAGTTTGTGTGTAATGTTATTTGCTTCAGTTTATTGGTAATCACTTCGTCATCTGCGTTATAAATAAAGTAATCGCTGCCTGTTGCGTTTAATATTATTCTGAATTTGCTGTTTATATAATTTTCAAATTTGTATTCATACCTGTCGAGATGATCCTCTGTTATATTCAGCAGCAGTGAAACATCCGCCCTGAAATCTTTTATATCATCTAATTGAAAAGAACTTATTTCTGCCACATATAATGGTTTAGGGCCTTCGGCAACCTGCCTGGCAAACGAATAACCAATGTTGCCCACCAATGCACAATCCAATCCTGCAGTTTTGCAGATATGATAAATTAATGATGTGGTTGTACTCTTGCCATTGCTGCCCGTGATGGCAATAATTTTTGCATTGCCTTTAAACCTGTAAGCCAGTTCTATTTCACTTATTACAGGAATTGATTTTGCACGAATCGCTTTCACCATTTCATTTTTTTCGGGAATGCCCGGGCTCTTCACCACTTCATCTGCACTTAATATTTTATCAACTGTGTGGCCGCCTTCTTCAAACTCAATCCTGCTTTCACTTAATTGAGTTTTATATCTTTCATTCAGGAACCCGGCATCGCTTAAAAACACATCATAGCCCTGTTGCTTGCCCAGCAAAGCTGCGCCTACACCACTTTCACCACCCCCTAATATGACTAATTTGTAAGACATGTTTTTTAAACTTATATAAGTACTTATATATTTTTAATCACATTAATCTACCCACATCTTCTTCAGACTTACCTTATCTTCAACGTAATTATTGATGTCACCACCAGCAGTATTGTTATAATCCAAAACCGCACAGCTATTTTGTTTTCATGAAACCCTTTCTTCTGGTAATGATGATGCAGCGGGCTCATTAAAAACACACGCCTGCCTTCTCCATATTTCTTCTTTGTGTATTTGAAATAAGCAACCTGTATTATCACGCTTAAATTTTCAATAAGGAAAACGCCGCAGAAAATCGGGATCAATAATTCCTTGCGCACAATTATTGCCAGCGATGCAATAATGCCACCCAGTGCAAGGCTGCCTGTATCGCCCATAAACACTTGTGCCGGATATGCATTGTACCATAGAAACCCAATGCATGCGCCCACCAAAGCACCAACGAATATCATCAGCTCACTCAGGTTAGGGATATACATGATGTTGAGGTAATCTGCCAGCACATAGTTGCCGCTTACAAAAACAAATATGCCAAGGCCAGCGCCGATAATAGCACTGACGCCACCCGCCAAACCATCAAGCCCATCGGTAATATTGGCACCGTTTGAAACAGCCGTTACAATAAATGTTACAATAATAATGTATGGGATCCATGTAAACTTTTCAGCGCTTGGACTTATCCAGCTTATGAGTTTGCTGTAATTAAACTCATGACTCTTTACAAACGGAATGGTAGTGATAGGCGTTTTTACTTCAGCAAAACGCCTGGTTACTCCATTTATATTGCGCTCAACTATGTTTGAATCGTTGGCCCTTCTTTCACCGAGCATCAATGTTGAATCAACAGTTTGTTTGCCTATTAATTCGCGTTCAACCACAACATTATTACTGAAGTATAAAGTTGTTCCTATAATAATCCCCAAACCTATCTGGCCTATTATTTTTGAAATGCTGGCCAGGCCATCAGAATCTTTTTTTGAATAAGATTTGCCCGCAGCCAATGCTTTTTTACGGGAAGTGATTTTAAAATAATCATCTAAAAAACCAATAAAACCAAGCCACACCGTGCACAGCAACATTAACCGTATATAAGTTTTTTCAAAATCTGCAAACAATAAAGTTGGAACAACAATCGCCAGCAGGATAATAATACCACCCATTGTTGGCGTGCCTTTCTTTTGCTGCTCGCCCTGTAAACCCAAATCGCGAACCGTTTCACCAATTTGATTTTTACGCAGCAGGTTTATAACCCTTCTTCCATACACCGTTGCAATGCTGAGTGAGAACAACACAGCCATCGCCGTTCTGAATGAATTGTATTCAAACAGCCTCGCACCCGAAATATCGTAATGCTCATGCAACCATGTGAAGAAGTAGTATAACATATAAAAGCTATAAGCTGATAGCTATTAGCTATTAGCCCTTTTATTTATTCAATAATTCAAACATTTCCCTCAACACTTCCTTATCATCAAAATGCAATTTTTGGTTGCCGATGATCTGGTATTTCTCATGCCCTTTTCCTGCGAGCAGAATAATATCTTCGCTATTAGCAAAGCTTACTGCCGTTTTAATAGCTTCTTTCCTGTCAATAATTGATATTGATTTGCGCCGGCCTGCACTGTTCAAACCCGCTTCCATATCTTTTAATATCTGCGCAGGATCTTCGCTACGCGGATTATCACTTGTAAAAATGGTACGGTTGCTTAATGCCGCAGCTATCTCCGCCATCTCCGGGCGTTTTGTTTTATCACGATCACCACCGCAGCCCACAACTGTTATAACCTGTTCATCGCCCCGGCGTAATTTCTTTATGGTTGATAAAACATTTTCCAACGCATCCGGTGTGTGTGCGTAATCAACAATGCCAATTATTTTTTCTTTACTGATGAGGTAATCAAATCTTCCCTCAGCACCGTTTAAACTGCTTAAGACGAGCAGTACCTTTTCATCGTCTTCGCCCAGGCATATTGCGGCGCCATAAACCGCTAAAAGATTATAAGCATTGAATTCACCAATCAAAAGAAAGTGGACCTCTTTATCATTTACCAGCATTACCAAACCGGTTAATGCATTTTCCAAAATCTTTCCTTTGAAGTCGGCCACATTCTTTAAACTGTAATAATATTTTTTAGCAGGCGTATTCTGTAACATAACCGTACCGCGCTTTTCATCAAGGTTTGATAAAGCAAAAGCATCGCTGGTAAGGTTATCGAAGAATGATTTTTTTACACGGATATATTCATCGAATGTTTTATGGTAATCAAGATGATCATGTGTTATATTACTGAATATGCCGCCGGCAAAATGCAGGCCTGTTATACGATGCTGGTGAATGGCGTGGCTGCTGCATTCCATAAAAACATGGGTGCAGCCGGCATCAGCCATTTGTTTTAATAAAGCATTTAACCTTATGGCATCGGGTGTTGTATGCGTTGAAGGGATAATTTCATTTGCTATTTTATTTTGCACCGTGCTTATCAAACCGCATTTATATCCAAGGCCGCTAAACAACTTAAACAATAATGTTACTATAGTAGTTTTACCATTTGTTCCGGTAACGCCAACCAGCTTCAGTTTTTTAGAAGGCTCATCGTAGAAATTATGTGCGATATAAGCCGCTGCCTCATGCGCATTCTTAACCTGTATATAAGTAACAGCACCATTTAAAAGTGCAGGCAATTCTTCACACACAATTATAGCAGCGCCACTATCAATTGATTGTTGAATAAAATCATGCCCGTTAACCTTCTCACCTTTTATGGCAATGAACGCAGAGCCATTGCTAACCTCGCGGGAATCAATAGTTATACTATTTACATTCACATCACGGCTGCCATGAATAGCGATGATGCGCACCTTATATAATATGTCTTCCAGTCTCTTCACTTAGTTCAAATCAAGTTTTATTTGCTGTCCTTTTTCAATAGGCGTTCCTTCGGTTATTGATTGATTGGCTACTTTTCCAACGCCATTTACTTTTACTATCAACCCTGCATCTTCACAGATATATAAAGCATCTTTTAAACCCAGTCCTTTTAACGCAGGCATATATTTATTGCTTAAAGGCATGTTTGCCAGCACGGGTTTATCCTGCTTATTATACATCTTGGCCAGGGTGGTTTTAGCAGAGTCTTTATATGAAATATTTATGGCCGAAAGAATTGATTTAATATCATCTTCATAACCGGCATAACTGTAGTTATCATTATCGCCGGCATTTACTGAAGCGAACTTAACATTGAGCTGCGGTGCATTTAAAGTAACCAGCCTGTCGGCAATTTCCCTGAACACAGGGCCTGCAACCAACGCACCGTAAAATTTAGCCGCATGCGGTTTATTTTTTATTACTACAACACAAGTCTATTGCGGGTTATCGGCGGGAAAATATCCGGCAAATGATGATTGATAAATATGATCCGCATAACCATGTTTGCCATTGGCAACAAGGGCTGTTCCCGTTTTACCGGCAACAGAATAGGTTGCACCTTTAAACAAGCGGAAAGCTGTTGCGCCGGAATCTTTACAAACACCAACAAGGCATTCCTGCAATTGCTTCAGCGTAACACTATCGCATACGGTTTCAATGGCATAAGGCTGTTTTTGCTGCATAACATTTCCTTCCTGCATCACACTGTTTAATAAATAAGGGCGCATCATTACACCATCATTGGCAACGGCATTATACAACATGCATATATGCAGCGGAGAAACAAGCACATTATAACCAAAGGCCATCCAGGGCAGGGTAGTAGCGCTCCAATATTTACTGCCGGGCCGGTCAACAAAAGGCGAACGTTCACCATACAAATCAATGCCCGTTAACGTATCAAGATGCAAGGCTTTTAAATGATTAATAAACTGCGAAGGCTTGTTGGCATAACTGGCGTAAGCCAGCTTTGCCATGCCCACATTGGAGCTTAGTTCAAAAGCGCGTTTTACAGTTACGTTTGCCTGGCCATGTTGCTCACTGTCATAAACCGTTCTTCTGTGTATCTGCCATGTTCCGCCTTCAAGGTTTACTATACTGTTCAGATTAAACTTTTTATCTTCCAGCACAGCAAGCATGGTTGCCAGTTTGAATGTGGAGCCAGGTTCACCCGGCGACATGGCGTAATTAAAATCTTCCCAGTAAGAGCCATCTTTCTGGCGGCCAAGATTAGCAATAGCCTTTACCTTCCCGGTCTTTACTTCCATTACAATGGCGCAACCGTGTTCGGCTTCATTCTGCACCATCATTTTCATCAAAGCGTTTTCTGTAATTTCCTGTATGCGGCTGTCGAGTGTTGTTACAATATCTTTCCCATTCTTTGGTTCAATATCATAATCTTCATTTACAGGCACAGCAACACCACCGGATATATAACGCAC
>JAEWJV010000017.1 GCA_023386395.1 Bacteroidota bacterium | reverse complement strand
GTTCTAATGACTGGTTCATTATTAGTTTACAGGTTCAAAACAAACACAAACAATCATAATATTGAGAAGGAGACAACCTCGGCCTCAACATTACCTATTAAAGGTTCAATAAAAGATGACATACAGGCCAGCAATGTAGATGTTTCACCTTTAGCTAAAGAAGCTGTGCCGGCAAACGAGGTTGCGCATGCAGGAAAAGAATACTTGTTACCGGCGGAAATAAGCATCCTGAAAAATAACACTAATATAAATGCCGGTTCTTTTAATGAGGACTTTAAAATTATGGCAAACCTTAACCTTCCTGAAAGAATTTTATATTATGAAAACATAATACCGGTGCAATCACGCGATGCTGAACCTGTAATGAAGAAGGAAGAGCCTGAAAATGAAATAGCGGCAGAAGATGCAGCAAACGCACCTGAATCAACCCAAATAAAACTAAGGTCGCAAAAAAGAATTTATGGCGTAGCGTATGGCGGGCCTGAGTTAACCAGTGTTAAATTTCAAAGGGCTTCATCACCGGGTTACAGGCTGGGTGTGGCGCTTGGTTATAAAATAAATAACAGGCTTAATATTGAAGTAGGCCTGCAACGGGAACGAATAGATTTTTACAGTGATGGCAGATATATTGATACGGCTCTTTTACAAATTAGAAAGGGGAATGATATTGAAAAGGCTTATGCCAGCAGTAAAATAACGAGCGTGCTACTTAAGTTGAAATATAATTTTTGGCAAAAGAAAAACAGCAGTTTCTTTATTGGGGCTGGCGTTAATGCTGTAATAATTACGCATAATGAACGGTATAATTATGCTGTTTCAAAAAATGGTGTTCAAGGTTATATGTCGAAACAATACAGTGCGCTAACAATGCCAAAATATTTTTCGGGCGTTAGCTTTAGTGGAGGTTACCAAACGAAAGTTGCAGGCGACTGGAGTATTAAAGCTGAACCATATTACCAGGCACCGGTTAAAAATTTTGGTGTTGGAAAAATACCTGTCAGCAATTTTGGAATTGATATAGGAATAATAAAAGACTTGAAATAAAAATACTAAGCTTTGTTTGATGTGTTTAATGTTCCCTTACGCCCGGCCTGAAAAAAACAAATCTTTGGGGGTTCTTTTAGAGTGGTAAACTCAAAGCCCCGCCTTGGTGCGGGGCTTTTTTCTGCGTATGATTTTTGCACAACTTTTCATTACAAAAAACGTTTTATGGGTATGAAGCGGGTTGCAGTTATTTTTATTTTAATATCAATACATATATCGCAATGGTCTTTTGGCCAGTGCAAAACCTATAAATTAAATGAAAAGGGTGATACCATTAATTGCACTGATTTTCAGAATTTAAAACAGGGAAGATGGGTAACCAGGGTTGAAGAAAATTATGGAGAACCGGGCTACCAGGAAACAGGTTTTTATAAAGATGGCAAAAAGGAAGGCGCCTGGACGCGCTTTAATTTAATGGGCGATGTAACTGCTGAAGAGCAATATAAATGGGGTTATAAAGATGGTATATGCCGTTATTATAACCTGATGGGGTTAATACGTGAAGAAAGCTGGCGGGCAACCAATCCTAAAAACCCGTATGATACGGTGAGGGCTTATCATCTTGATAATCCTGATAAATACGATTTAAAAATTATTAAGGTTGATGCTTCAACGGTAAGGCATGGCACATGGACTTATTATGATCCGCAAAGCGGGACGATAACCAAAATGGAAGAATATGTAATTGACCAGCTTATCCCTGTAAAAAAAGGAAAGATGGTTACGGCGAAAGACTCCTCTGTTTTTAAAAGCCCTGCAGATTCGCTTGCTGCTGCCAATAAGAAAAAACCTCTGGAAGTATTGGAATGGGAAAAGAAACATCAGAAGAAAAAAATTAAAGTAAGGGACGGGGCAACAGGCGTAAATTAATCGTTCTCTGATTTTAATTCTTCCTGCGATTTATGCACAAGGATTTTATCAATACGGTTATTATCCATATCAACAATTTCAAACCTGAAGCCCTGCCATTCAAGCTCATCGCCGGGCTGTGGTATGCGCTCCAGTTGTTCGAGCACAAAACCTGCAAGTGTATCAAAATCCAGCTCGGTCTCTGGCAGGTAATCGGTGTGATGAAAATAACTTAAGAAATTATAAAACGGTATCTGCGCATCAATTAAATAGCTTCCGTCTTTTCTCTCAATAATCTCATATTGTTCTTCATCAAGATGCGGCACTTCGCCCACAAGCGCATCGAGAATATCATTCAATGTAATTATGCCCTGTAATGTTCCATATTCATCCACAATAAATGCATAATGCGACTTTTGCTCTTTAAACCTTGCCAGTATTTTATAAGCTGTGTTATTTTCAGGCACGTACAGTCCCGGCCTCATCACTTCTCTTAATGGTGTTCCCGGCTCTGCATTTATAATATTTTTAAGAGAAACAATACCTTTTATTTTATCGATAGTACCGTCGCATAAAGGAAAAACACTGTGAATCTCATCATCGGGCAGTTTGTGCACATCATCTACTGTAAGGTTTGAATCAAGCCAGATTATATCGCTGCGGTGCGTCATCAATGAAGTAATATTTCTGTCGCTCAAATGAAACACCCTTTCAATAATCTCCTGCTCTGCTTCTTCTATAGTGCCTTGTTCCGTACCTTCATGTATGATGGCTTTTATTTCATCTTCTGTAACATTGGTGTCCTTATTCTTGATGTTTAAAAGATTCACAATAACGTTTCCCGATTTGGAGAGCAGCCACACGAAAGGATAACTGATCATTGAAATAAAACG
>JAEWJV010000556.1 GCA_023386395.1 Bacteroidota bacterium | reverse complement strand
CAAGTTTGTTTTGGCCTGAATAATTTTTGCACCTATTTTTGCTGCCCCAACAGAAAAGGATCGGTAGTTCAGTTGGTTAGAATGCCGCCCTGTCACGGCGGAGGTCGCGGGTTCGAGTCCCGTCCGGTCCGCTTAAAAGGTTTATCAGCAATGATGAACCTTTTTTGTTTTTACAAATCAAATAAGTAAAGAGCTTTACTTCAATCTTATAGCAATAGTGAACAACCCTCCTAAAAAGGAGCTTCACGTATATTTTGTATTTTTCTAACATATTTACTACTAAAACATATATCATTACTCCGGCATTCATAAATGACGCCCGATATTTTCATGCCGCTTCACTCCTTCTCATTTGAATACTATTTTAAACATCAGTTGAATTAAAAATTCTCTCTTACTTTTACCGCCCAACAATTTAACAATATGCCGCAGTATCCCAACAGGCAGTTCCTGGATTTTGAACAGCCGATTAAAGAACTATATGAGCAAATTGATCAAACAAAAAAACTTGCAGAAAAAAATTCCAAAATAGATTATTCTCAAACCATTCAGCAATTAGAGAATTCGGTTTTTGAAAGAAGAAAAAATATTACAGCACATCTTACACCCTGGCAACGCGTTCAGCTAAGCCGTCACCCGGATAGGCCCTATACCATGAAATATATTGATAAAATGCTTACCAATTTTATCGAGATACATGGCGACCGTAATGTAAGAGATGACAAAGCTATGGTAGGTGGCCTGGGCGAGCTTGATGGCGAAACGGTAATGGTTATAGGCCAGCAAAAAGGCATAAATACCAAAACCCGACAATTGCGCAATTTTGGTATGGCAAACCCGGAAGGTTATCGCAAGGCGCTGCGTTTAATGAGGATTGCCGAAAAATTTAATAAACCTGTTATTACTTTAATTGATACGCCCGGCGCCTATCCCGGTATGGAAGCCGAAGAACGCGGCCAGGGTGAAGCTATTGCCCGGAACATTTACGAAATGATACGCCTGCGGGTGCCCATTATCTGCTGTATTATTGGCGAAGGCGCCAGCGGTGGTGCACTTGGCATTGGCGTGGGTGATCGCATTTTAATGATGGAAAATGCCTGGTACACCGTTATTTCCCCCGAAAACTGCAGCACTATTTTATGGAGAAGCTGGGAGAAAAAGGAAGTGGCGGCGGAGCAGTTAAAACTTACGGCCACAGATATGAAGGGTTTTGAACTGGTTGATGATATTGTGCCCGAGCCGGATGGTGGCGCTCATTGGGATTACGATTCATCTGCATCCATCCTAAAAGACCATATTAAAAAAGCACTCAACGAAGTAAAGGATTTAACGCCTGAACGGCGCACACAGTTGCGTATTGAAAAGTTTGGCAAAATGGGGCATTGGCAGGAAATAGGGTAAGCATTTTTAATGTTTTTTATTGGGGCTGTCAGCAACATGAAAGATATCAGCGGCAGTCCGGGCTGTCGCTGCTACTCCGCCACATAAGCCATTGCACAAACCTTCAGCGGGGTATTGGCTCCATCCCGCAGCCATTCAGCAGATGAACAATACTCAGTAATACATTATCACTGTACAAATGTTTTACGGTTTATTCCGGATGCAATAATCTGTTCAACCCTTCATTCTCAAAAAGTATTTTCCCGACTTTTAGATCAGACCAGCCTTTTTTCAACCGGTAATTAAATACAGGTGCATCATTTATCAGGGCACAATCAAAATAATGCGAAGCAACTTTTTCCGATTTAACATCTTCCAAATTCTTCAATTGATGCAAATGGGTAGAAATAACAAAAACAGAATTTTTAAATTGAATCAATCCTTTAATTGTAGCCGCACTCACATCCATTGCGTCTTCCATATTTGTTCCCCTGAATAATTCATCAAAAACAGCAAAACATTTTTTATTGTCAGAAGCATTAATTATTGTTTCCTTCAAGTTTTTTATTTCAAACATAAAATGGCTGTAGCCCCTTTCTATATCATCATTGAGATTAATTGCTATTGAAATATTATCGAAATAAGGCATTGTTACATTTAGTGCAGGTACGCCCAATCCAATGTGACCGAGATATACAACTATTCCTATTGCTTTTAAAAAAGTAGATTTCCCAGACATGTTTGGCCCAGTTAAAAGTATAACATTACTATTGGCTTCAAAATCGTTTTTTACTGGTTGTTTTATAAGCGGATGATATAATTCCTGGAAATAAAACCGGCTGTTGTTGAATAAGGGAAAAGTAAAATGATTTTTAATTATTGCCTTGCTTATAGAAAGGTATGCTTCAAATAAAAAAAATCGGCTCCAAAATAATGTATGTTCATTCTTTTTCACGCTTTCACTAATTATCTCAGTTAGTTCAATAATGTGTCTGGTTTTAATTTTATTCTTTTTTATCAATTTTTCATAATGGGTAAGATTAAAGCCTTCAAGAAAAGCGCTCACACCTTTCAATTCAGCCTTATAACTTTCCGGAAAACTAAGGAGATTAATTGCTTTAAAATACTCAGCTAATTTATGAAGTAATAAAACAAGCTGATTGTATACACCCCTTGTTTGATGGCGTTCCTTTTGAAAAAATAAAAGCTTTATTGCAAAAACCTTTTTTGAAGTTTCAATGTTAGAAAAGTTGCGAAAGAAATTATAAACGTCAGATAAATCCCTCTTCGAATAAGCATAATTATCAAACAAGGTATAGTTTTGAATTATACCTTTTAAAATAGACTGCCGCAACAATATTTCATCTACAGAAGATAAAGGTTTGTTTAATATATTAATCAGTTCATCTCTTGCATAGCTATTGAGAGTAAAATCTAATAAAGGAAATATATCCTTTTGAATATGTAAATCACGAATATTATTCATTCATATTTATCATTATTGAATGATCTTTCTCTTTGTCCTTCAAGACAAACATTTTCCGGCAACTTTACACTGCCGGCTCCTGCTGGCTTAAACAATGAAAGCTGCCCAGGCCCCAAATAATATCAACTGAATTTATACCAATTACCTTTCTCGATGGAAATTGCTGCTGAATAATTTCCAATGCCCTCTCATCTTTATCACATCCAAAAACAGGCACAACTACAACATCGTTTCCTATATAAAAATTGGCATAAGAGGCAGGCAGTCGCTGATCTTCATAAACCACAGCATCAGGCAT
>JAEWJV010000547.1 GCA_023386395.1 Bacteroidota bacterium | reverse complement strand
GTATTTAAATATGAAATATAACAACAAACACATAACAAAAAGCCGGCTAAAAATGAAGCCGGCCTTTTTTATTCATCACATTATCACTCACCTTCTTTTATCATTATTATCATTTCGCTGTGGCTTTCTTTTAGCCACATCGTTATTTTTTTGTTTTTGCTGCGATTTTACAGCCTTGGCAGGTCTTGCTTTTTGCTGATTTTTTTTCACCACCTGGTTTTTAAGCTGATTATCTGCAGGCTTTTTGTTTAACGATTGCGGTTTCCTGACTGCTTCTTTTTTATTTGCTTTATTTACCGCCGGTTTGTTAACCGTTGCCTTCTTGTTGTTTTTATTAATGGTTGTTTTACTGTTTGTTACTACAGCTTGTTTTTTGTTGACCGTTACTTTATCGGTTCTTCTATTTACTGTAACAGCATTTTTATTCTTATTCACCGTTGTTTTGTTATTACTGTTTTTATTTACCACAACGGTTTTACTATTATCAATTGCCGGCCTGTAAACATTTACTGTATTATTATTAACAACTGTTCTGCCAGGTCTTGAAGAATTGGAAACCGTATAAGTTTTAACCTTCATACGATTAACTCTTTCAACATCCTGCCTTCGCGGGCCTGCCACATAATGCACGTTATTTCTTACAGTAACATTATTTACAACCGTAGTATTTCTAATAATAGTTACGTTACGTTGGCGCGGTATATAATAACGGCTTATGGCCGGGCTTGTTATATACCTGTGCGGGGCAAATACCCACCAGTTTGCAGGTATGGTATTGAAGTTAACAGTTACATTTAATCCCGGTGATAATGGCGCCCATCCGTAATAATCTCCGCCGCCTCTCCAGGCAACCCATGCAGGAGCCCATTCATAACCCGGCACCCAATACCAGCCATAATTAGTATTGTAATTCCATCTTCCGTAATGGAAAGGCGCCCAGCCCCAGTCGTAATCTGAAACCCAGGTCCAACCATAATCGGTATAAGCCCAATGGCCGCCGGTTGAATAAGGAACAAAATTTCTGTCATTGCTTATCCATACCTGTCCATAAGTAGAATTGTTCATCCAATGGCCATAAGGTTTAAGCGAGTTATAAAACACAGAAAAACTTACATTGGCCCTCTGCGATTGTGCATCATTAACATGTACCGATCCTGCGCCAACCAAAACTGCAAGCAGGTATATTTTAAATAATTTTTTCATATAAGTCGATTTATTTTATGAAATCATCTTTATACTAATAAGAAACAAAACCGCGCCAAAAGATTACAGGTTATTTGTTAAAAGAAAAACAGTGCAGGGGCATCAATTAGCCTTATGGAATTAACAACTTCATTATTATACATTTGCAGCTATGGCACTCAATTTCAGCCTGGAACATACCGATACAAATTCCAAAGCAAGGGCGGGAAAAATTACTACGGCGCATGGCGAAATTTCAACGCCCATTTTTATGCCTGTAGGCACTGTTGGCAGCGTAAAAGCCGTTACGCAACAGCAGCTTTGCCAGGAAGTAAAAGCGCAAATAATATTAGGCAACACTTATCATTTATATCTCAGGCCGGGAACAGAAATACTTAATAAAGCAGGCGGCTTACACAAGTTTATGCATTGGGATAAACCTATCCTTACCGATAGCGGCGGTTACCAGGTTTTTTCACTGGCTCAAAGCAGGAAAATAAAAGAGGAAGGGGTTTTATTTCAAAGCCATATTGATGGCAGCAGGCATTTATTTTCACCGGAAAAAGTAATGGATATACAGCGCCATATCGGTGCTGATATTATCATGGCATTTGATGAATGCCCGCCCGGCGAAAGCGAATACAATTATGCTAAAAACAGTTTAATGCTCACGCAACGATGGCTTGACAGGTGCATCAGTCATCTTAATTCAACCGGGCCATTATATGGTTATGAACAAAACCTGTTTCCTATTGTGCAGGGCAACCAGTTTCATGACCTGCGGAAAATTTCCTGTGAATACATTGCTTCAAAACAGGCTCCGGGCAATGCTATCGGCGGTCTTAGTGTGGGCGAGCCTGAAGCGGTAATGTATGAAATAACGGCGCTTTGCTGCGAACACCTGCCTGCCAATAAACCACGTTATTTAATGGGTGTGGGCACACCCTGGAATATACTTGAATGCATAAGCCTTGGCGTGGACATGTTTGATTGTGTTATGCCCACGCGCAATGGCCGCAACGGCATGCTGTTTACAACCAACGGCGTTATCAATATAAAAAATAAAAAATGGGCTAATGATTTTTCACCCATTGATGAAGGTTTGCCCAATGAAATAAGCCATTATTACACCAAGGCTTATTTACGGCATTTATTTGTGGCCGATGAATTACTGGGCTTAACCATTGCCAGCCTGCAAAATCTTGGTTTTTATTTATGGCTGGTGAGCGAAGCAAGGAACGAAATAATAAACGGTACATTTACTTCATGGAAAAATTCCATGACTGAAAAACTTAAACAAAGATTGTAATGTTGTATTCGTTTCGTTTACCGGACTTTCGTACTTGCTTTACTTATGGGCAGTTACTCACAACCGACAATCCACAATTCACTTGAAATATGGCAACTTATAATTAACATAACACTAATTAACGCATCATCATTCCAACTATAATTTATTTTTGCTGCTTTTATACAAATGAAAAAACTCGACTGGTACATACTTAAAAAATTCCTGGTAACTTTTTTCTTTTGTATCCTTTTATTTACAGTTATTGCCGTAGTGGTTGATATAAGCGAGAAAACCGATGATTTTGTAAAAGCCGGCCTTTCCGCAACACAGGTTTTCACCCAGTATTATCTTGGATTCATTCCTTTTATTGATTCGTTGCTGTTTCCTTTATTTGTGTTGATAGCGGTAATATTTTTTACATCTAAAATGGCCGGCCGCAGCGAAATCATAGCCATTCTTGCCAGCGGCACCACTTATAACCGCATGCTGTTACCTTATTGGATTGGCGGTATATTGCTTTCGCTCCTGCTTATGTTTGCACTGGCTTTTGTGATACCAACAGCCAACGTAAAAAAAACATCTTTTGAAGAAAAATATATCAATGTAAACTCAACCTATAACCCACTCGTGGAAAACCGCCAGCATAGTATTTATTTCAGGATTGATTCTTTTACTTATGCCGGCATACGCAATTACGATACAACATCAAAATACGGCGGCCCTTTTTTCATGCACCGCATAAAGGGAAATGAACTTATTTATAACCTGAGGGCACAATCGATACAATGGGATACAGCCACCAAAAAATGGAAACTCTCCAATACGGTTGAACGCACATTTTCCGGCATTAGCGAAAAAATAAAAACGCAAAATTCCATGATGCTGAACCCATCTTTTAAACCACTCGACCTCAGCCGCGATGAATATGCGAAAGATAAATTGAATTCGCCGCAGCTTCGTCAATATATAAAAGACCAGGAACTGCGCGGCACGGAAGGCTTAAACACATTGCAGGTGGAAGAATACCGCCGCCTGGCAACGCCGGTAGCGGTGTTAATCCTCACACTTATCGGCGCTGTAATTGCCAGCCGCAAAGTAAGAGGCGGCAGCGGCGCACATATTGCCATTGGCTTTGTTGCGGGTGCACTGTTTATTTTAATGGACAGATTCTCTACCATATTTTCTACCAAGGGAAACCTACCGCCGGTAATAGCAGCATGGCTGCCCAATATTATTTTTACCTTTGTTGCCATCTATTTTTACCGCAAAGCGCCGAAATAAAATCGCGTTATTTTTATCGCAAATACTCAATTTAAACGCTAAGTACTATCTTTAGCCGCCTGCATTTACCGCGGAAGCATTTACCCTATAACAGTGTGAATGAAGATTTTTTAAGTAAGTATGAAAAAGCATATCCGCTCTTGCCAGGCTTAGCAGTTTGCAAACAATTATCAGCTAAAAATAAATATTAATTCATGGACGCATTAAGAGCGAAGTTTAAAGAAAAGGCCGATATAGCTGCCGCGGAGATAAAGGAAATTCTTGCCAAAAATGGCAACAAAGTAATTGGAGAAGTAAAACTTTCACAAATATACCAGGGCATGCGTGGCATGACAGGCCTGGTAACCGAAACAAGCCTGCTTGATGCACAGGAAGGTATCCGTTTTCGCGGCTATACTATACCTGAATTAAGGGAAAAATTGCCGAAAGCGCCCGGCGGCACAGAACCTTTGCCCGAGGGGCTTTTTTATTTATTGCTGATTGGTGAAATACCTACCGTGGCAGATACTGATGCCATAACAGCTATCTGGCAACGCAGAAGCCATATACCTAATCATGTTTTTGATGCAATTGATGCACTCCCCCTTTCTGCACATCCAATGACAATGTACGTTACCGGTATCATGGCCCTGCAAACTGAAAGCAAGTTTGCAAAACAATATGCAGCCGGCATGAACAAAAAAGATTACTGGGCTGCAGTTTTTGATGATACCATGGATTTACTTGCCCGCATACCACATATTGCAGCTTACGTATATAGGCGGAAGTATAAAAACAACGAACATATTAACCCAAATGGATTACTGGACTGGGCAGGAAACCTTGCGCACATGCTTGGTTATACAAGGGATAGCTTTAAAGCGTTAATGCGTTTATATATGACTATACATTCCGACCATGAAGGCGGCAATGTTTCTGCACACACAACGCATCTTGTTGGTTCTGCATTAAGCGATCCGTATTTATCTTATGCCGCCGGCATGAATGGCCTCGCAGGCCCTCTTCACGGTTTGGCTAACCAGGAAGTTATAAAGTGGATATTTGAAATGCAGGAAGAGCTTAATACAAAATCACCCACCAAAGAACAGATTGAAAAATATGTAAGGAAAACATTGAAAGAAGGAAAGGTCGTTCCGGGCTATGGACATGCAGTACTGCGCAAAACCGATCCCCGCTTTATAGCACAGATGGAATTTGGTAAAAGGCACATGCCGGATGACCCGCTTGTACAAACCGTTTGGAATATTTATGAAACGGTGCCGACAATTCTTCAAAGCCTTGGAAAAGTAAAGAACCCATGGCCAAATGTAGATGCGCACAGCGGCGCATTACTTGTTCATTATGGCCTTGTTGAATACGAGTTTTATACCGTATTATTTGCAGTGAGCCGCGCCTTGGGCGTATTGGCAAGTTTATGCTGGGACAGGGCTTTAGGCTTCCCGCTGGAAAGGCCAAAGTCTGTAACAACTGAATCCGTTAAGCTCTGGCTCGAAGGCAAAGATGAAATTTGGGATGCTTAAGTTTTAAGCATTCTTTCAATAAAAAAACCGCAAAAGAAAATATGCGGTTTTTTTATGTGTTTACCGGGCTAATACTTTGGCAAAGCGGCTTACATCTGCCAAAGGATCCAACGGTTCATCATACAGCATATCTTGTACAAGTTGTTTTGCAAAACACGGCGCAAGTGAACAGCCTTTTGAACCCATGCCGTTTAAAATTCCAACACTTTTATATTGAGGATGAAAACCTGCGAATGGCCTGCGCTCAACTGTTGCGGGCCTTAATGCAGACCAATGATCTGTAATCTTAAAATCTTTTTTTAATATCGAATTTAAAGATGCCATTGTTCTTGCTTTAAAAGCATCTGTTGGTGCTGCCGTTGCAAACTCAAGCTCATTACTGCTGCCAGCCCACCATAAATCTTCTTTTAAAGAAATTAAAGTAAGATGCCCAAACTTGTAAACATAAGTTGTATCTAAGCCCTCAATATTTACAACCAGCGCCTGGCCTTTATTTTGCACGAAAGGCAGGTTTTTCCAATACCTGCTTTGCGATGCATGCATGCCATCAGCATAAATAATTTTGCCTGCTTTTATACCTTTGTATTCAATACAATCTTTGTTTACGATCAATTCATCTTCATTAAAAACATCTTCTTTTAAAATATTTTTTTCTTTAAGATATGCCCGAAAAGATTGCAGCAATGATTGCATTTTTATTACATAACAGGGGCTTATTTCAAATACATCAAAAGGGAAATTAAATGTATCGTGTAATACATCTCTTGAAACAGAAGGACTTTTTATAAAACTGTTTCGCTGTTTTATTCTTTCTATAAAGGCCTGTTGCAAATCTGTTGCAGATGGAAATACCAGGATATCTTTCTGATGGATACATTGCATGTTTAAAGTTTCGCCCAAAGCATTGTATTCCTTCCAAACAAATGGTAATAGTGTTTCCGCCATCCAGGTGGTAACCACTCTCCTGCCCGTAACGGGATTGATCAATCCGCCGGCAGCATTACTTGCACTTTGCAAATAATCATTGTCATAAACAATAAAACTTTTGTTTTCTTTCAGCAAATAATGACCAAGCCATGTGCCGCAGATACCTTGCCCGATAATGATATAATCAACCGTCATGCTGCAATGTTAATGAAACTATGTATGCTTCAATAACAATAAAAAAACCGTCTTTTTGCAAGACGGTTTTAAAATATTTAAAAACTGTTTTAATAATTCTGAATCTTACCAATTCCAAGCGCCTGCGTACTGGTTCCGTTCAACTTACCTTTCACAAGAATAGTATAAATATGACCGCCAGAAAGTGTATCCTTTTTACTTGCAATAACAGTACTGTCGTTGTTTACAATTTGGAAAGTGAGCATTTTTGCCGGCATTTTCGTAAAAGCGGCATAAGAACTTGTTGTGCTTTGATCATTAAAAGTTCTCGTCTTGGAAAAATAATTATGCGTGGCAGAATCGCGGAAATTAATTACGCCTGAGTTAGGAGAAAAATTCAGAAACCTTACATACACAGAATCTGAAGAAGGGGCTACAAGCTTGTCCTCAACAAAAGCATATTTGAGGCTTGCCAGTGTATCAATTATAAAATAGCTGTAATACTTATTAGGTTCAAGTTTTATTGAATCTGAGATAGTAGTTGAACCCGATGCAACGCCTACATCATAAGTGCCAGCATTCTGAAGATAATAAGGTGTGTAAACGCCGTAACCAAGATTGCTAACGTAACCTTTTGAATTTAAAGTAACATTAACTCCTGTTGCATCCGGAGTAAGGTTAGCAACCATTAACGCGCCCTGTGTGGGATTTGTTGTACCATCATTATCTTTTAAACATGAAGCAAAAGTTAAAATACCAAAAGCTACCGCTACATTTACAAAGATTCTTTTCATAATTTTCGATGTTTTAATAAAAACGTTTGTTAATCAGATATTGTATGCTGTCTTGACTTTTAAAAAGTTAAAAAGGTTGTAAGCGTTTTAAATTTTTTTTATTGTTATAAATAAGCCTGCTGTTTAATTTACATATATGCCGCATGAATCTATTTCAGTTTTTGACATGTTTAAGATTGGTGTGGGCCCTTCAAGCTCGCACACGCTCGGGCCGTGGCGCGCCGCATTAAGGTTTATAAAAACACTTGAAGAAAAAACTATATTATTTCAAACAAAATCCGTTACGGTATTATTATATGGCTCGCTTGCCAAAACGGGCAGAGGCCATGGAACTGATATTGCTGTATTGATGGGCTTATGCGGCGAAGATCCTGTGACCATTGATGTAAATTCTATCGCATCAAAATTCGAACGTATTACTGCTGAAAAAAAACTTGTTTTAAATGGTGAAAAAGAAGTGCAGGCAAACGTTGTTTTTTTAATGAATGAAACGTTGCCTTTTCATCCAAATGGTTTAAGCTTATTGGCCAACTGCGATAATGATATACAAATAAGCGAAACATTTTATTCAATAGGTGGCGGCTTTGTTGTTAAAGAAAATGAGGATAAAAAAAGCGCCGTAAAAATTGATCTTCCTTTTCCAATAAACACGGCTTCAGACCTTTTGCACTGGTGCATGAAAACAGGTTTATCTATTAACGAAGTAGTAATGGAAAATGAAAACGCATGGCGCAGTGAAGCTGAAACAAAACAAGGCATATTAAATATATGGCAAACCATGAAAGAATGCATGTATCGCGGTTGCCATACCAAAGGAGAATTACCGGGCGGGCTGCATGTGCGCCGCAGGGCCTTTGATCTTAATAAAAAACTCATCAAACAAAATGATTATAACGATCACGCTTCGTGGACGAATGTTATAAGGAATGGCGGTAATGCATTTAGTTATATTTTAGACTGGGTAGGTTGTTTTGCACTTGCCGTGAATGAAGAGAATGCATCGTTCGGGAGGGTTGTTACGGCGCCAACGAATGGTGCTGCCGGTGTAATTCCTGCCGTGCTGCAATACTTCATTACTTTTTGCAATGGCGATGATGAGGATAAGATCATACGTTTTCTTTTAACAGCCTCTGAAGTAGGCAGCATCTTTAAAAAAGAAGCCACTATATCGGCTGCTATGGGCGGATGCCAGGCAGAGATAGGCGTATCATCTTCTATGGCGGCAGCAGCGCTAACAGAAAGCCTTGGTGGCACACAGCGGCAGGCTTTAATGGCTGCTGAAATTGCAATGGAACATCATCTTGGCCTAACCTGTGATCCTATCGGCGGGCTTGTACAGGTGCCCTGCATAGAGCGCAATACAATGGGCGCCATTAAAGCAATTACTGCATCACAGCTCGCATTACAAAGTTCTCCCGATTATGCAAGGGTTAGTTTGGATAAAGTAATTAAAACCATGTGGGATACTGCTATTGACATGAATTCAAAATACAAAGAAACAGCAGAAGGCGGGCTTGCCTTAAATATTCCTTTGGGTTTAAAGGAATGCTGAATTATTTCTTATAGTTGTCAGTAAATATATTTTCACCAATTCCGGTATGCAAAAAAAGGTTGCATGAAGATTATATTTGTTCAAATTAAAAGTTATGAATAATGCATTGCAGCCTGAAATTGTGCTGGATCATATTTGCAAATTAGGCGAAGGGCCCGTTTGGGATGCTGCAAGCAACAGCATATTCTGGCTTGATATTTTAAAAGGAGAAATTCATCAGTTCAATACAAATACCAAACAACATTCAACATTTGCAGCAGGCGAAATGATTGGCTGCATTGCGCCGCGTGAGCAGGGCGGTTTTATTGCCGGCCTTGAAAACGGTATTGGTTTTATTGATATTGAAAAGAAAGAAATGAAACATATTATTCATTCCAAAGAAGGTTTAAATAATCGTTTTAACGATGGCAAGGCCGATGCTGCGGGAAGGTTTTGGTTAGGCAGCATGTCGAAAACCGAAGAAGAAAACATGGGTAATTTTTACATGGTTGATACTGATCTTTCCATACACAAAAAATTAGAGCATGTATCCATTTCAAATGGCGTTGCCTGGAATGCTGATAACACTATTCTTTATTATATTAACACACCCACCAATTATATATTTGCGTTTGACTTTGATATGGAAACCGGCGCCATTAATAATCAAAGAGTGGTTGTTGACCTTACCCACGAAAAAGGTTTTGCAGATGGAATGACCATTGATGAAGAAGGTATGTTGTGGGTTGCATTTTATGATGGCTGGCGTGTGGCAAGATACGATCCCGGCCCAGGCGATTTGATTCAACAGATAGACTTGCCTGTTGCCAATGTAACCTGCTGTACATTTGGCGGCACAGATCTTACGGATCTCTATATTACCACGGCCAGTAAAAACATGAGCAATGAAGCCTTACAGCAACAGCCACATGCAGGTAAATTATTCGTTGTAAAAAATACCGGTATAAAAGGAACACTATCCAAAAAATTTAAAGCTTAGACAAAAAATAAACCGATCATACAATCAAAAAATAAAATTATACATAATGAAATTAATACGCTTTGGCAGCAAGGGAAATGAAAAACCAGGTATTATTGATGATAAGAACATCCGCCGCGATACTTCGCATTTATTTAAAGACTGGAACAATGAATTTTTTGAACAGGACGGAGTTGAAAAATTAAAAGCCATTGAAGACATTTCTTTATTGCCTGCTGTTGATG
>JAEWJV010000484.1 GCA_023386395.1 Bacteroidota bacterium | reverse complement strand
AAGCCAAGACCCCATATTTCTACAGCAGTTTTGAAGGGTAGAGTTCAGGGTAAATAAAATTGATTATTGAATATTAGTTTCTGCTTTAATTTATAGCTAACAAAAAAAGCTGCTCCTTCCGGAGCAGCTTTTTTTTGTTTTATACAGAAACCAATTAAGCAGAAGCTGCTGCTTTTTTAGTTGCCCAATCAATCAAAATATCAGCTACCAGCGGGCGTGAAAATTCTGAAGGCGGACGTTGGCCGTTTGCCAGCATCTCACGAACTTTTGTGCCGCTTAAAGAAACAATATCAGGATTTTTAGGAGCGGTTTTATTGCTGGCCATACATTCTGTGTTTTTACACCAGAAAGTATGCTCAAACTTTAAAATTTCCATACCCATTTCAGGGCCAACTTTTGACATTATTTTTTGCGCATCATAAGTGCCGTAATAGTTACCAACACCGGCATGGTCGCGGCCAATGATCATGTGTGTGCAACCATAATTCTTACGCAGTAATGTGTGGTTGATGGCTTCACGCGGACCGGCATAGCGCATGGCAGTAGGCAATACGGCCAGTGTAGTATTATCCGGATTGAAATAATTTTCAATCAGCACTTCGTAGCATTTCATACGAACAGGTGCTGGAATATCATCGCTCTTTGTTTCACCAACAAGCGGGTGGATCATGGCGCCGTCCACAATTTCCTGGGCGCATTTAATTAAATATTCATGTGCGCGGTGAATGGGGTTACGTGTTTGGAAAGCCACGATAGTTTTCCAGCCGCGTTTTTCAAATTCAGCGCGTGTTTCTGAAGGATCGAGGAAATATTTGGCATCGATATCTTCTTTGCGAAGCGGCCTGTTTACCATTTCCAGCGGGCCGGCAATGTATTTATTGCCGCCGCGCCTGATGGCAGCAACGCCAGGATGCTTGTCTTCAGTTGTACCAAAACATTTTTGAGCGAAATTGTCGAGATCAAGTTCGAATTTTTCTTCAACAGTCATTACGGCCAAAACACGGCCTTCCTGGTCCAGCAATGCAATTTCTTCGCCTTCCTTTATTTTATCAAACTGGTCGCCTGCAGGCAATGGAATAGGAATGCCCCATGCAAGACCGTTTGTTAATTTCATATTTTCAATAACAGATTCACAGTCTGCTTTGCCCATAAAGCCTGTTATAGGGCTAAATGCGCCGATTGCAATCATTTCAACATCGGCTGCATAACGGTTTTCAATCGTTAACTGGAAAATATCTTTTGCTTTGGTTTCCAGTTCTTCTTTACGGGCGCCTGTAGCAATCCTGTTTATCAGCGTACCGCCATGTGGTTGATTCATACTATATTATTTTTTTGTTGGTGAATTGATTTATGCTTTTTGAATGTAGCCTTTTTCTTCCAGGTAGTTGATAACTGTTTGGGCGCTTTCGTCTAATGTCTGGCTGCCAGTGTCAACTGTTAATTCAGGGTTTGCAGGCGCTTCATATGGGTCGCTGATTCCTGTAAAGTTTTTTATTTCACCGGCGCGGGCCTTTTTATACAAACCTTTTGTATCGCGGCTTTCGCACACTTCCAGCGAAGCGGCTACATAAACTTCAACAAATTCACCTTCTTTCACCAGGGCGCGGACCATTTCGCGGTCTTCTATATATGGTGAAACGAAAGCTGTGGAAACCAAAACACCGGCATCAACAAATAATTTAGCAACCTCACCAATCCTGCGGATATTCTCCTTACGGTCATCAGCCGTAAATCCAAGGCCTTTGTTTAAACCCATGCGAATGTTATCGCCATCCAATACATAGGTATGATAACCTCTTTCATATAATTTTTCTTCAACCTTGTTGGCGAGGGTGGATTTCCCGGCGCCGGACAGGCCAGTGTACCAGAGAATTGCAGATTTGTGACCGTTCATACGGTGACGGTCTTCTTTGTTGATAGTGGCAGCGTGCCATACGATGTTTTTTACAACTTCCATTACGCTATGTTTTTTTTAGTTTGCGCGAATGTACGGTTTGACAAGCATAAATCCTATTAAGACGATAGATTTTAAGCGTAAATCATATTAAAAATAACTAGTAGGAAAAGTTCAATCTTCCATTTTCATGACACCCAATAAAACAACCATCACTATTAATTATGATCTAAAGTCAACAATTTTTTTTCCTTTAAAAAAATTATATATATTTATGTTTTCAAAACTAAATTCAAGCTCATGGGAACGAACGTTAAACTCTGGCTTCTTGCTGCTATTACTGCATTATTCTTTATTCAATTAATTTCATGTAAAAAAGAAAGCACTGAAACTCTGAGTGCGGAAAGAGCTGTTGATAAGGAGGAGGTTGAAGCCGCAGTATTAAATGATAAACTAGTAGCTTGGTATACTTTTAATGGCGATATTTTAGATCATAGTGGCAACAGTAACAATATAGATTATAATACAGCAACGACAGCAACAGGCAAGAACGGAAAACCTAATACTGCATATTTATTTAATGGGACAAGCAGTTATATGTCAGTGCCCAACTCTCCATCTTTAAATCCTCCTGCAGGAATTACTTTAGCAGCTTTATTTAAGCCAACTGATTACTATTTCGACCTCGGTTTTGCATCGAGAATTTTAATGAAAGGAGTTGATGACCAATCAAACGGAGATTATTTTTTAGGCTTTTATAATACTGGAATTGCTTATGGCACTTATGGAGATAATCAATATGAATCTAATGGTGTTTCAAGTGGTGAGAATGCCATTAAATTAAATAAATGGTACAAAATGGTATACACCTATAACGGTAATATTGGTAAGCTATACATAAATGGGGTTTTGGTAAATAGATCAGAAAAGAAGGCTGTATTTACTCCTAATGACGATATATTAAGAATAGGTACTACAGGAAGGCCTGATTATCCATATTGGTTTAATGGAGTTATTGATGAAATAAGAATTTACAATAGCGCTCTTACTCCTGTGCAAGTTCTAAAAGTAACTAATGCATTAGGAAAATGATTCCAAATAGTTGATATGTATTTTATCAACATGTTAATTATCTATCGCTGTCCAACAGGCAAGAGGATTTGTAAGTGTGGTCTTTTCATTTAACTAAGAGGTCTTTTTTTGCACAAATAAATATTCTGCAAAACCAGTAACATCCCAAAATATATCGCCTCGCAGTCGTTCGCGTTTTATAATTGATATTATCATTTTTGCGGGCATCGTCAAAATATTCCAAATGTTTCTTCTTGTTCCTGCTTTTAAGATTATGCAATCATATGCCTCGAATATTTTTTTTAATTCTCTTACCGAATATAATCTTACATGGGTTGGGTCATCATTAAAGTTTAAAGTTCCGTACATACTTGGTAGTCTCAGGCTTTTTTTTCCGGGATATTCTATATAAAAAAAACCCCCATTTTTTAATTTTGAGAGAAGTTTTTTTAAAACTTCGTCACCATTATGCAAATGTTCAATCACGTGGGTCATTCTAATAAAATCAAACGAATTATCAGGGATTAGATCAAATTCAAGTTTTGTTAGATCAAGTTCGTAAAATGCCTCAGCTACAATGAGGTCGGTTGCATCATTGTTATACGTTTTATCAATATCCAATCCAAAATAGCTGCAATTAGGAAAAATGGATTTCGTTTTTGAAGGGCTATGATTACCGCACCCTATGTCTAAAAGTATGAAGTTTTTATTCCCGAAAGCTTTTTTAATAAACCTGAATTTGTAATTTAATAAGGATATTCTTCTTTCAATGGATTTAAGCATAAGAATAAAGCTGCAATCTATGTTTATTCGGTAAACTTTATTAAATTTATTGTCACTACTTTTGTTAAGATGAAAGAGACAGGTGGTTTAGCACCCGAAGAAATAATAGAAGTTTACGGAGCAAGGGCGCACAATCTCAAGAATATCGACATCAATATTCCCAAAAATAAGCTGGTGGTTATAACAGGTATAAGCGGCAGCGGTAAATCGTCGCTGGCTTTTGATACCATTTATGCCGAAGGCCAGCGCCGTTATATGGAAACTTTTGGCGCCTATGCCCGGCAGTTTATTGGCGAAATGGAAAGGCCTGATGTGGATAAGATAACAGGCCTTTCGCCCGTAATTTCCATTGAGCAAAAAACTACCAATAAAAACCCGCGTTCAACCGTTGGCACCGTAACAGAAGTGTATGATTTTATGCGCCTGTTATATGCACGCATTGGCGAAGCCTTCAGTTACAATACAGGCAAAAAAATGGTAAAATGGAGCGAAGAAGAAATTGTAAACAATATTTTTCAGCGGTTTGATAACGAAAAAATTTCTCTGCTGGCGCCATTGGTACGCGGACGAAAAGGCCATTACCGCGAACTGTTTGAAGAAATAAGAAAGAAAGGTTTTGTAAAGGTTAGGGTGGATGGAGAGATAAAAGACATTACGCCTAAAATGCAGGTGGACCGCTATAAAATTCATGACATAGAAGTGGTGATTGACCGTTTGAAAGTAACAGACAGCTTTCGCCACCGGTTAAGCCAGAGCGTTCAGCAAACATTAAAAATGGGTAAAGATTTAATGTTTGTACATGTTGAAGGCAATGCCGAAATAACATCTTACAGTAAGCAGTTAATGTGTGCAGATACAGGCCTTTCTTATGAAGAACCTTCACCCAATTCATTTTCATTTAATTCACCGTATGGCGCTTGTCCAACCTGCAAAGGATTGGGCAGCGTGTTTACAATAGATATGGACCTGGTGTTGCCCGACCGGTCTAAAAGTGTGCGTGAAGGCGCCCTTATACCTTTAGGCGAGGAAAGGGATGCCAGTGTATTTCAGCAGGTGGAAACTTTTGCCAAAAAGAATAAGATAAAACTGGATATAGCCGTAGAAAAATTGCCAGAAGATCATTTAAATCTTTTGCTGTATGGCGATAAAAATATCAATGCTTCGCTTGAAGTAAACACAGATGACGAAACTGTTCCTAACGAATATACAGGAAGCTATGAAGGTATTATACCAATGCTGAAACGATGGTTCGCTTCTTCTTACAGCACCGAAGCCTTGCGCGACTGGGTACAGAAATATATGACATTAAAAACCTGTCCATCCTGCAATGGCGCCCGCCTGAAAAAAGAAAGCCTTTGGTTTTTGATAGATAGAAAGAATGTTTCTGAATTAAGTGAAATGAACCTGGATAAGTTGTATGCATGGTTTGATGGCATTGAATTGAGGCTAAACAATAAACAACGCACTATTGCAAAGGATGTAATTAAAGAGATACGTGAACGTTTAACTTTTTTGCTGAATGTTGGCTTAACTTATCTCACGCTAAACAGGCCTTCAAAAACATTAAGCGGCGGCGAAAGCCAGCGCATACGCCTGGCAACACAAATTGGTTCCCAGTTGCAGGGCATTACCTATATTTTGGATGAGCCTTCTATTGGTTTGCACCAGCGCGACAATCATCGTCTAATTACCGCATTGCAGGACCTGCGCGACATTGGAAACAGCGTATTGGTTGTGGAGCATGATAAAGATATTATGCTCGCAGCAGACCATTTGATTGATATTGGCCCGAAGGCCGGTTATCACGGCGGCAGGATAGTAGCAGAAGGCGATCCCAAACAGATGCTGAAACTGAACACACTTACAGCGGGTTATCTTAATGGTATTCATACCATCGCGGTACCGGCCGAACGCAGGAAAGGCAATGGAAAGAAGCTGATATTAAAAGGTGCTAAAGGCAATAATCTGAAAAATGTAGATGCCGCATTCCCGTTAGGAAAATTTATTGTGGTAACCGGTGTAAGCGGCAGCGGTAAATCCACATTGATTAATGAAACGCTGTATCCAATTTTATCCCAACATGCGTTTAATTCTAAAACAAATCCTTTAGAATATAAAAGCATAAAGGGATTGGAAAATATTGATAAAGTAATTGAAATTGACCAATCGCCAATTGGCAGAACGCCCCGAAGCAATCCGGCAACTTACTGTGGCTTCTTTACCGATATAAGAACTTTGTTTGCGTCGGTGCCAGAAGCAAAAATACGTGGCTATAATGCAGGCCGTTTTTCATTCAATGTAAAAAGCGGAAGATGCGATGTGTGTGAGGGTGGCGGCATGCGTGTGATTGAAATGAATTTTTTGCCAGACGTATATGTGCCGTGTGAAAAATGTAATGGCAAACGTTATAACCGTGAAACACTGGAAATACGGTATAAGGGGAAATCCATTTCCGATGTACTGAATATGACGGTTGAAGAGGCGGTTGCGTTTTTCCAGCCTGTGCCATATATCTATCGTAAAATAAAAGTGCTGGAAGAAGTGGGACTAGGTTATATAACGCTTGGACAAAGCGCCGTAACACTAAGCGGCGGTGAAGCGCAGCGCGTAAAACTGGCAACAGAACTAAGTAAACGCGATACAGGCAAAACATTTTATATATTGGATGAGCCCACAACCGGTTTGCATTTTGAAGATATTCAGCACTTGCTTGATGTTTTAAATAAACTGGTTGATCGTGGTAACACAGTGCTTGTAATTGAACATAATCTTGATGTTATTAAAGTAGCCGATCATGTAATTGATCTCGGCCCTGAAGGTGGCGATGGCGGCGGCAGGATTTTGTTTGAAGGAACACCCGAAGATTTAGTGAAAAATAAAGAAAGCCATACAGCTAAGTTTTTGAAGGCCGAGTTGAATTAGACTTCTTTCCCTCCCAAATATCGGGGCAAGTTCTCCAATCATATGAGGAATGCTTACTTCAAAGAGGTTTATAAAATCTCAACATGGATTTCCGAAATTAGCATGACTGATTTAGTGCTAAGACGGTCAGAAGCTTCATAAGCGTCAGACCGGTATTTGAGATTAGCGGTCTTTAATAAAAACCCACGGATTTTTATTTGTGTATTTGTGGCAATAAATAAAAAATCTTTTAAGGTTTATCTCTTCCGATAAACCTTTCCTTACCCAATAAAAAATTTATTGCCCGCGGAATATTTTTATTCAATGATTCTTCTGTTTTAAGATTGTTGAGATAACGAAGAATTTCTTTCTGCATATAAGGCGGAAGATTATTAAAAACAACCGTCGCCTTTTTATTTTTCTTTAATGCAGCATCAAACCTGGAATGCATTGGCGTTATGCGTTGTGTTTCATCAAAATCAATTCTTATGATGATAGTATCTCCCACATCTTTACCTGCTGCTTTACGCATAGGCATGTTAAGGTAAAGCCGCCATTCGCCTGCATACTTTACCAGATGCTGAATGAATCTTTGTTTATTGATGATAAGAAGAACCGGTATATGCCCTTTTTCTTTCCCTGATTTTTTAAACAGGTATTGCAAAATATCTTCCGGTACAAACACATAAGGATTAATGCCGATGATAAATATTTCTGCAGAAAAAGTTTTCATTCAATATAACTATATAATCTTCTCGCCTTCTTTTTCTGTGAGTTCTTTATACGCTTTATATAACTGGTCGCGTACGGTTGAATTGGATTTATTTTGAATAATACTGCCATCAAATTCTCTTACATGTGTGAGTTCGCCCATAGTGCCGGGTGTAAAAACTTA
>JAEWJV010000473.1 GCA_023386395.1 Bacteroidota bacterium | reverse complement strand
AACTTTTAAACCCTTCACATAATAGTTCCATGGTTTGAAAACTTATAAAAACCATTGCCACCACCAATAGTATATAGGTTATTACCCTTGTAAATTTTTCCAGTATGACACGCATATACTTTATTTTTTAGATTATCAGAAAGCCTCATTCAATGCAAAAAAGAAACCCGATGAACCATATTTACCCAGGGCATAATCGAGGCAGATATTGGTACGTGATCTTTTGGTGAAAAGAAGACGTATACCTGCCCCCACCGCAGGTTCTATGCGTTGAAAAATTCCGTTGTTATTGGCATCAGAATAAGACTGAAAATTGGTAAACAGCACACCACTGAGTGTTTTTGTAATTTGACTAATCGGAAAGCGGTATTCTGTTTCCCAATAAGCATAGGAAGGCCCTTTAAAGCGGCTTAATGTATATCCTCTACCGCTTCTGTTATAAGTGTCATAAGCGGTGCAGGGCAATTCGAGATAAGGTAATTTTCCCCATAAAATATAGCTGCCCCAATACCAGAATGCAATAACATGTTCCGGATTTTTTGCCGAAAGGCTCCAATACTTTCTAAGTTCTGTATATAATTGCCCCGATTCTTTTGTGCTGCCGAGCAGTTTTGTATTATAACGTATATATGCTTCTGCATACATGCCTTTAAAAGGCCGGTTAGGATGATCTTTTGTGTTGTACTGAACATTAGCTATCAAACCATTTACAAAATAATTATCAGGGTTGAATTCTTTCTCTATGCTATAATTATAATGCGGTGTTGTTGTAACGCTGTCAAGCCTTTCATCATATATGTCATTGCGCACATCGATACTTATACCGCCACCTGCATAAAAATTATTGCTAATTCTTTTGTATGCTTTTTCAGTAAGCCTGAAATAATTAAACCATATAGGGTAATTAACAGCAGGATTTTGTTCTGCTTCATTTCCCAGGCCGTAATCATTTATATAATTGCGCATATACTGCCAGTTGCCCTGGAAATTCCATTGGTTATCTTCTGTAAAAATGTTGGTCCTGAACCTTACTATCACCAAATGTTTTGTTGTATAGGAAATATCTAACTGAGCCGTTGATAAGTTGGTGGTACTCCTGCTGCCTTTATAAAAAGCTTTTAAAAAATTAATGCCAGCTAAAAAGCCAATGCTTGGGTTATAACCAAGTGCAGGCAGTATAGTAAGCGTGCTTCCTTTAGCCGCATCTTTTTGTTTGAAATGCATTATGGTTTTTATTATATCCACCATGTCTTTTTGTTGCGATAAAGAATCGTTTGTACGTATAACAGCATCCTGCGCTGTTACCCATAAAGCGGACAGTATAAACAATAAACAAAGCAGGACATTTCGTTTCAATACGATTATTTATGACGATGATTATTATGTTAATTACCAGTTTTGTAGTACGGGTAAACTATATGAATACATTTCCATCAGTCTAAAAAGCCAATACTACTCATGGCATAAAGACCGAGAAGCCTCGAAGGCTAGATGGGTTTTATTTCTCAATTGTGATCTTACAAAGATTAACTCAACAGCTTATGCGGACTATCATAAATTTAAAAAATTATTTCCTAGTGTGTGTTCTATCATAGAATTATTAAAACAAAGAAACTATAAAGATATTTCCATGCTCCTAAGTCGCATTGAAGCAAAACTGTTCATTCAACATTTTACTAATTTTTTTGGAGAAAAATTGCCAGACGTACCAATATTTACTGTTCATGATACTTTTATAACGCTCTCAAGTTACAAACAACAAGCCTTGGCAATTTTTAATTCAGCCTATGCCCAGATAGGAATTGCACCTCAAACTGATGGAGGAACATCATTGAATTTTTTTAATGCGTATGGTAGTCAAAATTCCTACATTAAAAAGAAATTAGGATTGTGATTTCGACGAAATAAAAGTAGTGACATAGCTAAATTCTTTGAAACAATACAATTCTTTTTCAAGCGTCACTTTGACTGAAACTTATGCTGGCATTGAGTTTGAGAATATTGAACTATGAAAGGTGAGCTTATACACGATTTATTTGATGGCAGTTATATTATTAATAAGCAAGGAGAAATCTTTAGCCGCTATGATTATGATTTCAAACATGGATATTCCAAAATTTGTGAAAGGATAGATAAGGATGGCTATCCTGTTGTAAATCTAACTGTAAAAGGTAATCGGAAAACTGTTAATACTCATAGACTATTAGGGGAAACGTTTTTACCAAATCGTGAAAACAAATCACAAATCAATCATAAGAATGGAAATAAGCTCGATTATTCCCTTGAAAATCTAGAATGGGCAACACCAGTTGAAAACATGCAACATGCAATGGATACTGGGCTCTGTAAGCCTCCAAAACAACCTCGTAAAATTATTGACACTTCTACAGGGAAAGAATATCCTTCTATAAAAAAAGCTGCTGCTGATTTAAACATTACCTATAGTAATTGTAAGAAGTATTTAACCGGAAGAGTAAAAAATAAAACTACCTTGAGATATGCTTAACCCAGCAGACGCTTAGTTACATGTTATTCAATTTTTCAGTTAATTGTTTTAAATCTTTCATGATCTTCAGTTGAGTCACAACTGAGTAAATCTGAGTTGTTGCAATTTTACTATGACCAAGTAATTTACTCACGGTTTCTAAAGGGATACCTTCTTGAAGTGTAACAGTGGTAGCAAAAGTATGACGAGCAACATGACAGCTTAATGAACATTTTAAGCCCGCTATCTCCCCAATTATCTTCAAATAAGCGTTTATCTTCTGATTTGATAAAACAGGAAAAATATTTTCTCCTTCATACGAAGCATTATCAAGGTACTTATCTAAAATTAGTTGGGCCGGTTTAAAAATTGGAACACTAAATTCCCTTTTTGTTTTAGTTCTACACATTGAAATCCAAATATTACCATCAATACCATTTACAAGATGCTCCTTATTAAATTTTTTTACATCAGAGTAAGCTAAGCCAGTAAAGCATTGAAACAAAAAAATGTCCAACACTTTCTTTAATGCGATATTTTCCAAATTTAATTTCTGTAAAACTTCAATTTCTTCCCAGCTCAGCTTATACTGGTGAAATGGTTTAAATTTAAGAGAGTAGGCTCTAAGATTGTTTGATTGCACATATCCCATTTTGTGGGCGTAATTGATAATTTTCTTAAGTCTCTGAATGTGTTTATTAGCTCCGTTATTATTACATGGTCTGCAGGTTGTCAGGAAAGTAAAATAATGCTCACAAAAGCTATATTTCACCTCTTTCAATGGAATATCCCTCTTCTTATATTGATGCTGTAGAAACGCCTCTAAATACGTTTTAGTAGTCTTGTAATTTTTGAAACTCCCATAGCTATAATCAATTCCGATGCGCTTTTCGAAATTAACGTTGTGCTCTTCTACAACCTGTATTAAAGTTTTACCTGTTTCTTCCTTTCCAAATATTCGGGCTTTAAGGATATCTGCCGTAATAACTGTTCCTTCTATAAAAAGCTTTGAATAAGCATCTAATATTTTGGACTGGAAAGAATCAAGAAAGGGATTTATCAAATTACAGTTATTAGCTTTTCCGTTAGCTCTTTGAGATTTCACATTCCAGTCTGAAGGAATTATAGACATTGAGGTTGCAAGTTCAATTTTCTTATCAGCCATTATTCTTGCATAAATTGGAGCTAAGCCTTGTTTATTCATCTTATCCATTCTTGGATAAAACTTCATTGAAAATTTCTTCGTTTTCATAATAATTATTAATTGGGTGAAACAGGTGAACTAGGGGGTGTAAGGATGGGTGAACTTCTTACTTGTATTTGCAGTTATTTAGGGTGGCCCAGAGGAAATATCGTAATAAGATATCCTGTAGTGTAAGTGATTTAAATTGAGGTCATTATGAATAAAAAAAGGCTTACTGAATAAGATCAATAAACCTTTAATAATTTCTAAAAGTCGGGATGACTGTACGCTTTTTTAACTTTCTATAACCCTTAAAATCAGATTATCCTGAATTTCAAAGAATTATCTCTCATCGTTTTACTCAAAATAATACTGGGTAAAGATTAGTAAAGTTATAAATCCTTGTTCATAGATTAATCTTTTTACTATAATATTTCGACAATAATTTATTTGTGTCGATGTGATAATTACAATTGTAACACCTGATTTTCTAATAATCAGTGGTACAAAAAATGGGAGGAGCTCAATCTGTATAAAGGTGTATTGCTTTATAATGTTGTGCCAGCTTTATTGAACTTAAAGCCCAACCCATTAAATGATGCTGAGGGCTTAACCAACCAAAATCATATTCTAAAAGACTTTTTTTATTAGTCCATAGTGTTTGGCAAATGAGCATTTTGGTAATATAGTTTATAGCAAAAGTTAAGTTTATCAAGAAAGTTTGATACAGTAATAATAATTTTCTTTGCTATATCATGCTGTATGGTTATACGGAAATATATAATCAGTTTCTTAAGATGTTTTCTAGGATTTGTTATAAATTGGATGAATGAAATTCTTTAGTTTCTAAATTGTTCTGATAAGGTCTTTTTCAATAAGATCAAGTTTTCATCATTTGATGCTACATTGTCGTAAATAACTTTACCGGATTTATCTATCAGATAAATTTGAGGCACTCCACTTCCTCCTATAGAATTAAATAGAGGACTTCCTCGAAAAACTTGAGTCCAATTCATTGAATATCTTTTAATAGCATTTTGGAACGCGATTGAATCTTTATCAATACTAAATGAAATAAATTTAAAATCCTGATTCTTATATTGTTCATTCAATTCTTTAAGAGTGGGCAATTCATCTAAACATGGATGGCACCATGATGCCCAAAATTGTATTAATATAATCTTATCCTTAAGCTTTGACGATTGAACATTATTTCCATAAATGTCCGAAACAGAAAATGTAGGAAACGCCAAGTTAGAAACAATAGCAACTTTGTTTTTAATTAATGAAAAAACATATTCCCCGGCTTTACATTTTTTGTATTTATCGGTCAATACAGCGTTATATAATTTCATAAGTGAATCCGGTTTCAATGTTTCTGTATGGACAATTAGGGTTTCAAAAACCCAAAATGCCATAAAGGAATCTGGATATTTTTTTATGAATTCTACTTTCTTGTAATTAAGCGTATCAGTTAATAAAAAAGCTTCGTGAACTAACGCCGGATTAACTCCAAATTGGGTTCTGTTTGATTGATAAAAGTTTGTAAAGTTCTCTCTTTCTTTCATCGTAAATGAGTCCAGAAGGTCACCACCCATTTTACTGTAAGGGATTAAATTCTTTTGAGATTTTTCATCAACAAAAAAAAATTCATTCTTATTTTTAGAAGGGATTACATCTAAATTGAGTTTACCTTTTTCGAAGAAAAACTTTTTGGTTGCATATGCGGTATCGTTTATATCATATCGAATTAGCAAATAACCGAATGGGCAAAACAATTCTCCTTCCCAGAAGCTATTAGTTTCCAACTTAAGAAGGTCTTCATTAATACCATCATTAATCATTACAGAAAATCTGTCTAATGATAAGGAAGTATCAAAATTAATTTTGATGTAAGATGAATCTGCAGCAAAAGAATAAAATCCTATTAATACCAATAAAACTAAAAAAAAGATTTTTATTTTTTTCATCATTAGTTAAAGATAAGCCAGTTACTAAAACTGTTTTTTAAATAAACGTAGAAGGCATCAGCATAAATCATTACTATACAAATGCCATTAGTACAAAAGCTTCTTCGTTGTAAAATTAACTAGCACTGTACGTTAGTATATAAGCATTTACATTTATGCAGAACGTATGCATCATAAATACAATAAGCATTAAAACCGTCATTACTAGTACACATTGTATAGCAACCTGAAACACCAGATGTGGGACAACCACCACTGGGGGCAGGAGCAACACAAGTGTAATTACCGGATCCATCTGTCGCGTGACAACATATAGTTCCAATTGCACAATCTGCATTAGTTAAACAACTATGCTTTGTGCCACTACCACCACTACCACCACCACCGACAATTCTTTTTAATTGTTCTCTATTGAGAATTTCCGATGCGCCAAGTTCAATGGCCTTCAATTTTTAAACAGGACTCAACAGCAAGTGAAAAATGTAGGATCACTTGCCACTTCAACGATAAGGTATTCTTTTAGTTAAAGATACTCTCCTTATCTTATAATTTCTTAAAGGAATGCATCTTATTTTTTTCCCGCAGCCCTTTCCAGTTTTTTTGCTTCTTCTTTCAATAGCAATGCTTTTTGCAGCCGGTAAAAATTGGTTTGATATTCCTTTTCTTTCTGTATAACAATCTCACGCATATCGGGGTTTTTAATATAGGCAGAGTCGATATGATAAAGATATTGCTGAAGCGATTTTTGGCCGGTGTCAAGCTTTATCGCCCGGTACTTGGTATCGTTAGCAATAAAACTGCTTAACTTTTCCCCCGTATAAAACCATCCCGTGCATACAAAGCAAAGTGTGATCATCAAAATAGCAGTAGCCCATATAATTTTCGGGATATGGTGATGATGTTCTACTTTCTGAACAGGGGCTGAGTTAAGCTTATCAAGCAGTACATCTATTTGCATGCTAAGCACTGACATTTTCTTTTCAGATAAGCCTGTATTATGAACATCTTCTTTCAATGATCCGATGGCAGCAACCAGCTGCTTTATTTCAGCATTATTTTCTATCTGCTGTTGGATGAATGCTTCTATGTTTTCCATTCTTTTATCCTGCTTTTCCATTTTATTAATGGCTACTTCTATAAAAGCGTTGTTGCCATCATTTGTTTCACTATCCATAATCCTACATTTAAAAACTTGTTTGAATATTGTTTCTTTACCAATCAAATGATTGCCTTAGCCTTCTCTGCTTTTTCCGCCTTTGTTCTTCCAGGAGTTCGCGCGGAAGTACTGCTTCTTCTTTCGCAGGTTCCAGAACTGTTTTCCACATACCTGACATGCTTTTATTTATCTCCTTTTTTATATCCAGATGATTTTGTTTTAGCTGTCTAAATATTTTTTCTCTTTCACCAGCTTGTCCTGTTTTTCTAAGATGTTCATTTAACTTTTCGGCAAGCGTTTGTTTTTCTGATAACCTTTGCTGTAATGCCAGGGTTTTTGTCAGAGATATGTAAGAAAACTTCCGGTCAACCTGGCTTCCTTTAAAAGAATAATCACCCATCTTAAAACTGATGCCTTGTTTTTCCCGTGTATGGCCCTTGTATTTATATATTGTTTCAATACCGTGCTTATTGAGTTTGTTTTCCAGTTCTTCCACCGTTTTACATCCAGGTATTTGTTCTGAGATCGCTATAAAAATTTTATACCGGGTTGCTTCATATGCATTGAGTGATTCCAGGTGTGTTAGCTTCAGGTTCTTTTCTATGGCCTGAACAAGCTGGTACTTTAAGGTAAGTTCCTGCGCTATTTTCTTTCCCCTTAAACCAATCCAGCTATTACTGATTGCCTTACCCTCATTGTTCACCATGTTAGCAACAATATGCAGGTGAAGATGTGACCTGTCAGTATGTTTACTGATGGCATACTGTGTATCTATAATATTTAACTTCTCTAAATATTCCAGTGCTATCGCTTTCATTTTTTCATCTTCCGGTTTTTCTCCCGGATAAAAACTTAAGATAGCATGCATACAGGCCAGTTTTTTTTCGGGGCGTAGTGCCTGCTGCATAGCAAAATCTTCAGCCATCAATTTAAAATCATAACCCCTTACACCTTCTGCTATGAGTAGTTCTGCGCCGGGTTTGTTGGTGATATACCGGCAGGTATGATAAAAAGAATGTGCGGTAAGATGCTTGCTGATCATAACTTTAATTTTTGCATGACACCATCAAGCTGCTTTCTGTATTGCTCAAAATATTGCATGGCTTCAAAAA
>JAEWJV010000469.1 GCA_023386395.1 Bacteroidota bacterium | reverse complement strand
AAGCCGTGTATGCGTCTCAGATGAAACTGATGCCATACTCGAAACCGGCGGTGGTTTAAGAAGGGCAGCATGGTTTTTTAAAGATGAAGAAGATTTTGTGCTGATGAATGTTGACGTGCTTACAGATTTACATTTGGATGAAATGATAGCCTTTCATAAAAAAAATAAACCGCTGGCAACACTGGCAACCACCAACCGCGAAACGTCGCGGTATTTTTTATTTAATGAAGCAGGTATTTTATGCGGATGGAAAAACATAAAAACCGGTGAAGAAAAAATTATACGGCATGAAAATAACTTAAACCCAAAGGCCTTTAGTGGCTTACATATCGTCAGTACAAAAATATTTTCATTAATGCAGTCACCTGAAGTAAAATTTTCCATGGTTGATGTCTATCTATCATTATGCGCCAGCCATTCAATTCTTTTTTATAACCATTCCGGTTCGAAATTTATAGATGTGGGCAGGCCTGAAAGCCTGCAAAAAGCCCAAATACTTTTTTAAGGGTGATTTCAAATTAGTTAAAGATTTTAACGGGGTTACAAACAACCCTAAAATTGCTATATTTGCCCCCATATTTTTTAATTTATTAATGAGCCCTCAATTTTTAAAATAGAACCTTCTTAAGCTTGAAGGTTTTTTTATTTTAGTGTGACTCAGGGGGCGAAGCCATATATTTACATCAGAACATTATAGTATAATGTATAAAAAATCAATACTCCGGCTGTTAAGCCTGGCTTTATTTTTTTTATGTATTGCATTTACGGCACAAAGCCAGGATTTATTGCGGGGCACCGACTTAAGCACAGTTAAAGTAGATAAACTGTCTGATGCTGACATTTTAAAATTGAAAAAGCAGTTAGAAACCTCAGGTTTAACGCAGCAGCAGGCGGAACAACTGGCCATTTCAAAAGGAATGCCGGTAAGTGAAGTTCAGAAATTGCGGTCACGCCTGTTGCAGCTAAATACAACAAATCCAAGTCAGAATAATAACAATATTCAGCAAAGAAATCAGCCTGATACCCAGCTTGCCCAAAACCTTCAGGATACAACTGTAAATCAGTATTACGATACAACAGCCCATAAGCCTTTAATCGATCCACGCATTTTTGGCGCAGAGCTTTTTAATAATCCAACACTAAACTTTCAGCCAAATATTCCTGTAGCCACGCCGGTTAATTATATCATTGGCCCCAACGATCAGCTTAATATTAATGTATATGGCGTTCAGGAAACAAGCATGCAATTGAATGTTTCTCGTGAAGGGATTATTCTCATTCCAAATGTTGGCCAGGTACAAGTGGCAGGTTTAAGCATAGAAAATGCCACACAAAAAATAAGCAGCTTAATGGGCCGCACTGCTTACTCGACTTTGCGTTCCGGAGGCTCAAAACTTAGTATAACAGTAGGCCAGATAAAAAGTATAAGTATAACGGTAATCGGCAGCAATAAACCCGGCAATTATACAGTGCCTTCATTGGCTACAGCTTTTAATGCACTGTTTGTGGCAGGCGGACCTGCAGAATTTGGCAGTTTCAGGAGTATTGAACTGATCAGGAATAACAGGCTATATAAAACAATAGATCTTTATCGCTTTCTTGTTAACGGAGATGCAGGCGATAATATAACGCTGCAAAACAATGATGTAATAAGAATCCCAACTTATAAAACAAGGGCTATTATTGATGGCTATGTAAAACGGCCGGGCATTTTTGAAATGCTGCCCGGCGAAACCATGAGCAACCTGCTTACCTATGCTTCCGGTTTTACGGACAGTGCTTATAAAGCATCCGTAAAAATTGTTCAGTTTACCGGAAGAGAACTTGCCGTAAAAGATGTGAACGCAGCCAACTTTAATTCCTACCAAATGCAAGGCGGCGATAGTGTAATTGTAAGCAGGATATTAAACAGGTATGCTAACAGGATTTCACTCACAGGTGCTGTTTTCAGGGAAGGTATTTATGAACTGACTGATGGAATGACATTAAGGGATTTGATTAATAAAGCGGATGGATTGCGTGAAGATGCATTTACGCAACGTGCGCAGATATTCCGTTTGAAACCAGATTTTACGAAGGAAATGCTATCCTTTAACCCGGCTGACACAATGGAGCAAAGAGGCATCCTGCTTAAACGGGAAGACTCGGTTGTCATCAATTCCATTTTTGATTTAACGGAAGATTACTATGTTTCTGTTTTAGGAGAAGTAAGAAATCCCGGTTATTATGATTTTCGCGATAGCCTTTCCTTAAAAGATGTCATCCTTCAGGCCGGTGGCTTTACCGATGCAGCCTTTCCGCAGCGCATAGAAGTTGCGCGGTTAATAAGAAGAGATTCGTTAACGGCGCAGGATGTGAGGGCGAGCACTATTATAGAAGTAAATAATATAAATGATATTTCTGCAGCCAATAATAATGTATTTCTGCAGCCATCGGATGTGGTGACCATAAAAAGAAAGCCGGGCTACCTGGCGTTCCAATCTGTAACAGTTTCAGGCCAGTTGCAATATCCCGGTCCTTATGTTCTGGAGAAACGTGAAGAACGTGTAAGCGATCTTATAAAACGTGCCGGCGGTTTTACCCCGGAAGCTTATCTTGATGGGGCTTATATAAAGCGATATAATTTTAGTGATCAAACGGCACAGGCTAAACAACAAGTCATTTCCAACATTCAGCAACAGCTGGATGATTCAACGATTTTACAACAGCAGCAAGTTGCTCAAAAACAATCGGATCAATTGCCGTTGGATATAAAGGAAATATTGTCTCATCCCGGTTCTCCGGAAGACGTGGTGCTAATGGCCGGGGACGAATTAATTGTTCCTAAATATAATGCACAGGTAAGGATAAGCGGCAGTGTGCTATTCCCCACACAAATACCGTATAATAAAAGATATAATGTGAATGATTATGTAGCTGCTGCCGGTGGCGTTTCTGAAAATGGCAAAAAAAGCAGGACCTATGTAGTGTATGCCAATGGAAAGGCTGCCGCAAAGAGAGGATTCTTGTTTTTTAAAAGTACACCGGAAGTTAAGCCTGGGGCGGAGGTAATTGTACCTTCTAAAGATGAAAAACGAAGGTTGTCTCCGGGTGAATTTATTGGCGTTGCCAGCGCACTGGCATCACTGGCGGGTGTAGTGATTGCAATTCTCAATATGTCGAAATAATGCTCTTCGATTACTTTTATAATTCTAATATTTCTTATTTAGATGAGCGATAAAACAACAGAGATTTCTTTTAAGGATTTCTTTGTACAAATTCGAGAATGGGTACAATATCTATTTTCAAAATGGATTTTTATTGGCGCGGTTGGTATTTTAGGCACAGGATGTGGTTTCATATATGCCTATTTCTCTGCACCTAAATATATCGCTTCGGTAAGTTTCGTTCTTTCTAACAACAACAATTCAGGCGGTGGTTTGATGGGATTGGCAAGCCAATTTGGTATTAATTTAGGCACTACCGGTAGTGATAATGCGTTTGCCGGCGATAATATTATCGTAATGATGAAATCGCGGAAGATGATGCAGACAGCATTACTCAAAAAACCCGATGGCAAAATATCCCTTTTAAATATGATGGTTAAAAAGTGGAAACTGGATGAAAAGTGGGATAAGAACAACCGACTGAAAGA
>JAEWJV010000454.1 GCA_023386395.1 Bacteroidota bacterium | reverse complement strand
CGCTTTGTAATGAATGCCTGCAACAATGCCGGCATGAATACGCAAATGATTTATACCGGCCAAACAGGTTGGTTGCAGGGTGGTAAATATGGTTTTATTTTCGATGCAACCTTAAACGATTTTGTTTCAGGCGAACTGGAACATGCCATACTCACCTGCCATGAAGAAACAAACCCCGAGGTTATTTTTATTGAAGGCCAGTCAGCACTCAGGAATCCAACCGGGCCTTGCGGCAGCGAGCTGCTTATATCGGGCAATGCAAAATCTGTAATATTGGTTACAGCGCCTAAAAGAAAATATTACGAACATGAACCTGTTTGGGGCGAAATACCTTCGCTTGCATCCGAGATAGAACTGATAAAACAGTTTGGTTCCACCGTAATTGCTATTGCCATCAATACAGAACATTGTTCTGATGAAGAGGCATTCATGTTTCAAAAACAATATGAAAAACAATTCGGCATACCGGTTATGCTGCCGTTGCAGGAAGGTTGTGAAAAGATAGTGCCCGTAATTAAGAAACTTTGAATTGTTTGTTTAAAAGTTGTGTGATTAGCGGTCAGGCGCTTTAGAAAGCTCTCATCAAATATATTAACCTTAAAAGCGTTAGACCGATATACAATATACTATTAACGCAGACAGCTTATAAAAGCTTCGCAAAAGTTAAGTTGATGAAAATAAAATCTTTTAAATCATATAAGAAAAACCTCTTGCTGCAAAAGCCTTATACGATTGCGAGGGAAACCATCACTGACGTTGAAAATGTTTTCCTGGAAGTTGAACTGGAAAATGGAATTGTTGGTATAGGCGCTGCCAATCCTTCTCCTGAAGTGGTTGGAGAAACGCCTGCGCAAACATGGCAGCATCTTCAATCAGGATTTTTGGAATCGTTTATTGGAAAAGATATACGGCAATTCCTGCATCATATTTATTTAGCTAAACAGCACTTTGTTAATTTGCCCGGAACGCAGGCCTGTATTGACATTGCGCTGCATGATGCTTTCGCAAAATGGCTCGGTATAAGTATTGTTGATTTTTATGGAAGACAGCATAAACGCATGCTTACTTCGGTAACAATTGGTATTAAAGATGTAGCGGAGACACTCGAAGAAGCAGGTGATTATTACAAAAAAGGCTTTCGTATTTTAAAAGTAAAAACAGGCCTGGACGTGCAGCTTGACGCGGAACGCATTATTAAACTGAAAGAAAAATTCGGGGATCATTTTATTATCCGCGTTGATGCCAATACAGGTTATACATTGGATGAATTAAAGCAGTTTCTTTCGCTTACAAAAAATTATAATGTTGAGTTGATAGAGCAGCCTTTACTTCCCTCAATTGATCATGAATTATTACAATTGCCTGCTGAAACCCGTGCGCTGTTAGCTGCAGATGAATCACTCAAAAATGAAGTATCCGCTTTATCCATCGCAGCGCAAAATTTATACGGCATATTCAATATTAAACTGATGAAATGCGGCGGCATACAAAGCGCCTTCAATATTGCGAACATTGCAAAACCTGCAGGCATTAATTTATTCTGGGGCTGCAATGATGAAAGCATTGTAAGCATAACGGCCGCATTGCACGCTGCATTCGCCTGCCCGCATACAAAATACATTGATCTTGATGGCAGCCTCGATCTTGCTGAAGATGTGGTTACAGGCGGCTTTACCATTAAAGACGGGTACATGTATTTGAACGAAAGCAGTGGGTTAGGCCTAACAATCATTTAGTAATTTGCGCATCGCACAACGGTTAACCATCATGCTACATAAATCAATCATCACTTTAATTTTTATTGCAACAACCTTTTTAGTTTCAGCACAAACACAACCTGCATTCCGCAATGCATCACTGCCCGTAAATGAAAGGGTGAATGACTTACTTAAACAGTTGACACTTGAAGAAAAAATTTCTTTATTGGGTAATGAAAGTAAGGCTATACCAAGGCTTAATATTCCTGCTTATAACTGGTGGAATGAGGCTTTACATGGTGTTGCCAGGGCAGGCAATGCCACTATCTTTCCGCAGGCTATCGGCATGGCCGCCAGCTTTAATGATGCGCTCTTAAAAAAATGCGCAGCCACTATTTCCACAGAAGCCAGGGCAAAGTATAACCTTGCTGCAAAAAAAGGAGAACATCTTCAGTATATGGGTTTAACCTTCTGGTCTCCCAACATTAATATTTTTCGTGATCCGCGATGGGGCAGAGGACAGGAAACGTATGGCGAAGATCCATTTCTTACAGCAACAATGGGTAGTGCATTTGTTACTGGTTTGCAGGGCAACGATGTATTGCATTTAAAAGCGGCTGCCTGTGCAAAACATTATGCCGTGCATAGCGGCCCCGAAGCCGGCCGTCATTCGTTTAACGCGGTGGTTAGTGAAAAAGACCTTCGCGAAACTTATCTCTATGCTTTTAAGAGACTGGTTGATGCACATGTGGAAGCGGTGATGTGCGCTTATAACCGGGTGAACAATGAACCTTGCTGCACAAGCGAAACTTTGCTCCATAATATTTTACATAAAGAATGGAATTTCCAGGGGCATGTGGTTACAGACTGCGGCGCATTAAACGATATTTATGTAAGTCATAAAACTTATCCAACAAAAACAGAAGTAGCCGCCGCTGCTATTAAAGCTGGTGTTGATCTTGAATGTGGTGGTATTTTGCAGGCGGATG
>JAEWJV010000400.1 GCA_023386395.1 Bacteroidota bacterium | reverse complement strand
GGCGAAGGTGGCGCAGGCACTTATAGTGATGGTAAGCTGTACACACGCAGCAATAAACGCGGCAGCATACAGCGCATATTAAATCTCTTTGTTCAGTTTGGCGCTGAAGAAAAGATACTGTACCAGTCGCACCCGCATATTGGCACCAATAAACTTCCGCATATTATAACCGCCATTCGAAAACAAATTCTTGATAGTGGTGGTGAATTTTTATTTGAAAAAAAATTGATTGACTTTAAAATTGAAGGCAATCATATTTATTCTGCCATAACTGCAGATGGTGATGCGTTTAAGGCCGGGCATATAATATTGGCAACAGGACATTCGGCAAGGGATATATTTTTACTGCTTCATCATAAAAATATACAGATTGAATCAAAACCTTTTGCATTGGGTGTAAGAGTAGAGCATCCGCAAACAATTATTGATTCAATCCAATATCATTGCACGCATCGTGGCGAATATTTGCCGCCTGCATCTTACAGCCTTGTACAGCAGGTAAATGGCAGAGGGGTTTTTAGTTTTTGCATGTGCCCCGGTGGTATCATTGCCCCTGCCTCTACCAATAAAGATGAACTGGTAGTGAATGGCTGGAGCCCGAGCAGGCGTAATAATCCTTATGCCAATAGTGGGCTTGTAGTTCAGGTGGAGGAAAAGGATTTGCTGAATTATAAAGATTATCATCAGCCTTTAAAAACCATTCCGCCATCATTAACCGCTATGTATTTTCAGCAGTCTGTTGAGCAAAAAGCATATACAGCCGGCGGCGGAAAATTTGTTGCGCCGGCACAACGGGTGGTTGATTTTTTCAATGATAAAATATCAGCGGATTTGCCTGGGTGCAGTTATTTGCCGGGCATTGCAAGTGCTTCTTTAAAAAATGTGCTGCCACCGTTTATACATAAATCATTACAGCAGGCATTTAAAGATTTTGGTAACAAAATGCGCGGTTATTTTACTAACGAAGCAGTTGTTGTGTCAGCAGAAAGCCGCACGTCTTCGCCAGTACGCATCCCACGCAATGAAAAAACACTAAACCATCCGCAGTTGGAAAATTTATATCCATGCGGCGAAGGTGCCGGTTATGCGGGCGGCATTGTAAGTGCCGCCATGGATGGGGAACGGGTAGCCGAAGCTATCATTCAAAAGATAAATTCAGCCGTTCAACACAAATAAATACTTTAAAGGATAAAACCTGTTTTGTTTTGCCTAAAATGAGATAAGAAAGAAACTGGACTATTAACTGCTTCAATTAATTTACAGTTACATTTGAAAACGAAAATTCAATCTTGCATGAACATTCTCGAACTCCATCATTTAAAAAAATATTTTGCCACGCAAAAGGCTGTTGATGACATAAGCCTGGAAATAGAACAGGGCAGCATTTTTGGTTTGCTTGGGCCTAACGGAGCGGGCAAAACAACCTTGCTGCGTATGATAACCGGCATCTTTTATCCCGATGAAGGCGAAGTTATTTTAGATGGAAAGAAATTCAATCCGCTTACAGATATTATTAAAATAGGATATATGCCTGAAGAGCGGGGCCTTTACAAAAAAATGAAGATAGGCGACCAGGCGCTGTATCTCGCCCAGTTAAAAGGGTTAAGCCGAAGCGATGCTGTGCAGAAAATAAAATACTGGTTTGAGAAACTTGAAATGCAAAGCTGGTGGAATAAAAAAGTGGAAGATCTGAGTAAAGGCATGAGCCAGAAACTGCAGTTTGTTACAACCGTTTTGCATGAGCCCAAACTCATTATCCTCGATGAGCCTTTCAGCGGGCTTGACCCATTAAATGCCAATCTTATTAAAGATGAAATTTATGGGCTTGCACAAAAAGGAAGCACCATTATTTTCAGCACGCACAGAATGGAACAGGTGGAAGAAATATGCGATCATATTGTGCTGGTAAATCTTGGCAGAAAAGTACTGGATGGATCGGTGCAGGAAATAAAACACAGGTTTAAAGAACATAAGTTTAATGTGCAGTTAAGCAGCGTGCCTTCCATCATGTTGGAAAACCCTGCTTTTCACGTTGCTGAAGAAAAGGCCAATAGATATATTGTGCGTATAAATGATGGATATAAAAGCAATGATGTGCTGAAATATTTTATAGAGAAAGATTTGAATGTTGAAGGCTTTAATGAAATTTTGCCTTCGCTCAACGATATATTTATAAACCTTGTTGAGGACACCAAAGCAACTACCCGTTCGTTTCAAAAAGTTGAAGCATAACTAATACTAATTGATTGTATGAAACGCCCATGTAAAATTTTTCACACACAAAGGGAATGTACACCATGAATAAGATAGCCTTAATTGCACGCCGTGAATTTTTAACCCGCGTTCAAAAGAAAACATTTTTACTTACCACTATTTTATTGCCTTTATTGTTTTTCGGCTTTTATGCCATGATTATTTATTTTTCTGTAAACAGCGATGAAAAATATAACATAGCCGTAGCCGATGAGGCCAATGTTTTTAATAATAAACTGGAAGGCGATGAAAATATCAGCTTCAGTTTTGTAAAGGGCGAAGATGAGCAATCTTTAAAGCAGGATATAGAAAAAGGCAAGTATGAAGGTTATGCTATCATTCCGGCCAATGCAAATATTCTTGATAAGATAAACATATCAATTGTTACGCAAAAATCTGTGGGTTTAATGTCGCGTGGAAAAATTGAAGATAAGCTAAATAGTGCGCTGGAACAGCAACGTTTGCTCGCATTAAACATTTCTCCTGCACAATTGGACAGTGCTAAAAAAGAAGGGAACATACAGTTTTCAACCGTTGAAGGCAAAAATGATTCCGGTGAAGAAGTTGGAATGAGTTATGCCATTGGATATGTTTCCGGCTTCCTTATTTATATAGTATTATTTATTTACGGCGCCATGGTTATGCGCGGCGTAATGGAAGAAAAAGTAAGCCGCATTGCAGAAGTAATTGTTAGCAGCGTAAAACCTTTTCAGTTAATGATGGGCAAAATATTAGGCATCGGCGCCGTGGGCCTTGTGCAGTTTATCATCTGGATTATTTTAATGACAAGCCTTAACTTCCTTTTGCCATTGATATTTCCGCAACTGGCAGCGCAAATGCATAATTCGAATATGCAAAACGGCGCTATGCAGGCGGCCGACACGTTAAAAAATTCGGGGTTGATAGGTAACGTAAATATCAATATACCTTTAATACTGGGCTGTTTTATATTTTATTTCATTGGTGGTTACCTGTTATATTCATCGCTGTTTGCCTGCGTGGGCAGTGCGGTGAACGAAGACCCGCAGGATGCGCAGAGCCTTATGCTGCCCATCACCATGCCTATCATTTTTGGTATTGTTATTATGACAAAAGCAGTAAATGAGCCAACCAGCAGCCTTGCTGTATTTGGCAGTTTGTTCCCATTATTTTCACCCATTGTAATGATGGCAAGAATAGCACATGGCGTGGGCGATGTGGTGCCTCTGTGGCAATTACTTACCAGCATGGGCCTGCTTATAGCAGGGTTTATTTTTACAACCTGGTTTGCCGGCAAAGTTTACCGCACAGGCATTTTAATGTATGGGAAGAAACCATCATGGAAAGAAATGTGGAAATGGGCATTCAGGCGATATTAAGATTATAAATAAATGCCGTGCACGGTTGTCTTATAAAGCAATTATCATCTTGCAATATGAATTTCCCGTGATCATAAAATACTTTGCAACAAAAGAGATATAACCTTTATTTGCAGGCTATGCTATTTCTATCCGTTTGAAATATAACTAACCATAGTAAATAAACTACTGAATATGAAACACAAAATCAATGCGCTCATTATTGCTTTACTGCTTTGCCTTAATGGAGCTTTTGCGCAAACATTAAAAGATGTTTTTACAAACAGTGAAACACCTGTTTTTTATCTCGGTATCGATTTTACACAAACAAAACTGATAGATGACGCTACTGCAAATGAAATGGATATCCGCGACCGCCAGTATGATGCTATCAACGATGTGATTGTAGCGGAGCCCAAAAAATATGATCTCGCCGGCGCTTTCCATAAAAGCGAGGTAGATCACGATTTAGGTTATGTTGCTAAAAAGAATGAAAAGGCAAATGCTGAAGCCATCAAATCAACTAATACCTCAGATTTTCACAGGTTCAAAGCAGATGATGTGGCAAAAGTTGTAAGCAGTTACGATTTTGGCGATAAAAGCGGCATTGGCTTGCTGTTAGTTACAGAGGCTTTAAGCAAATCAAAAAAAGCAGCGGCAGTGTGGGTTACGTTGCTTGATATGAAAACAAAAAAAGTATTGATGACAGAGCGAATGGAAGGCTCTGTTGGAAGGTTTGGGGGATTTGGATTCCGTAATTATTGGGCTTCTCCTTTTAAAGATATAATTGATGCAATTGAAAAGAAGAAGTACAGCGAATGGAAATCAAAATATGGGAATTAGTTTTTTGCTGTATACATTTAAAAACTGTTACCCCGGCTTAAATGCAACACAGTATAAAACCGGGAAAAGATCATGAGTAATTTACTTTTAGAAAAGATAGAAGTGAACGTGCGTTTTAATGAAGCAGATCCGTTGGGTATGGTTTGGCACGGTCATTATATACGCTATTTTGAGGATGGGAGGGAAGCTTTTGGAAGTAAGTATGGCATAGGTTATCTGGATTTTTATAATCATGGCTATATTGTTCCCGTAGTGAATGTGCAATGTGATTATAAGCGTTCGCTGCGTTATGGAGAAAAGGTGCTTATTGAAACTGAATATGAGCCTTGCGAAGCGGCCAAACTTATATTTCATTATCGTTTGTATAATGCCAAAACAAATCATATCGTGGCTGTGGGTAGTTCTGTACAGGTTTTCCTGGACAGGGATAAACATGCGCTGCAATTAACCAACCCGGTTTTTTTTGAAGAATGGAAAAAGAAATGGCATCAATAGAACCTCTTTCTTTGCACATAATTTTTTTTCGGTAAACTTTTTTTCAATTAAAAAAGATACGTATTCTTACACCTTACTTGCCAGGATATAAATAACAGAATTTATAAATGCACTTTTTTTCAACTGACACCAAAACGGCCTTAGAGTCAAAACATTTAGCACAGTTTATTGCTTTTGGTCCTGTGGTTTTCCAGGTGGCAAAAGTGTTGCGGGATTCGGGTATATTAAAAGAAATTGAAGACAGCGGCGCAGCAGGTTTGTCGCTCGAAGCTATTGTTGAAAAAGTACAATTACCACATTATGGTGTTCGTGTTTTACTTGAGTCTGGCTTAGGCATAGGACTGGTTATTTTTAATAATGATACTTATAAAATAACCAAAACAGGCTATTTTATTCTGCATGACCCGCTTACCAATGTAAACATGAATTTTATTCATGATGTTAATTATAAAGGCCTTTTTCACCTGGAGGAAAGTATTAAAACCGGCAAGCCGGAAGGGCTTAAAGAACTGGGCGGCTGGCCAACGATTTATGAAGGTCTGTCACAGCTTCCACCACATATACAAAAGAGCTGGTTTGGCTTCGATCATTTTTTTTCAGATACAGCTTTTCCAAAAGTGTTGCCGCATGTGTATGATAATAATCATATAAAAAACATGCTTGAAATTGGCGGTAACACCGGCAAATGGGCTATAGCCAGCACAGCATATAATAAAAACGTGCATATTACAATTATGGATTTGCCGCAGCAGTTGAGCATGGCAAAGAACAAAATAGAAGCGTTGGGATTAAGCAACAGGATTTCATTTCATCCTGTAAATATTTTAGATGAAAGCCAGCCTTTTCCCAAAGGGTTTGATGCCATCTGGATGAGCCAGTTTCTTGACTGCTTTTCTGAAGACGAAATTGTATCCATACTTAAAAGATGTTATGCCGCTTTAGACGAGAATGGCTTTGTATATATTCTTGAAGCGTTTTGGGATGTGCAGCGTTTTGAAACAGCCGCATTCTGCCTGCAGCAAACATCTATTTATTTTACGGCACTTGCAAACGGCAACAGCCAGATGTATCATTCGGAAGTATTTAAAAACTGCATTTACAAAGCAGGATTTGAGATTGTGCAGGAAACGAATAATATAGGCCTGAGCCATACATTATTAAAGTGCAGGAAGGTTGCCTGAACCGATTGTAAGATTATAAGATTTTTTGAATACAATAAATGAGCTTAACCACACAAATTGTTTTACTCCTATCGGAACTTAATATAATATTATGAACACAGAACAGGTAGATGTATTGGTAATTGGCGCGGGCCCTGCCGGAACGGTAGCCGCTTCTATAATAAACAAAGCGGGTTATAAAGTAAAGATTGTTGAGAAAATGAAATTTCCGCGCTTTGTAATTGGCGAAAGCTTATTACCGCGCTGTATGGAAGCATTGGAAGAAGCGGGCTTTCTTGAAGCAGTAAAGGCAAAAGGTTTCCAGGATAAAGGCGGCGCCAAATTCGTGAAAAACGGCAAAATCTGCGATTACTCTTTCGATGATCAATATACCAAAGGCTGGACCTGGACCTGGCAGGCGCCGCGTGCTGATTTTGATAAAGCACTGGCTGATGAAGTTGAGAAAATGGGCGTGCCCGTTTCGTATGAAACTACTGTTACAGCCATAGATTTTGATGGCTCTGACTCCACCACAACTGTTGAATATGCCAACGGTGAAAAGGCGCAGATTAAAGCCAGGTTTATTGTTGACGGCAGCGGTTATGGCAGGGTGATCCCGCGTTTATTCAAACTTGACAAGCCATCAAACCTTGAACCACGCAAGGCAATGTTTGCACACGTTACAGATGAAAACCGTGCAATGGCCGATGAACCTAACCGCATTACGATTATCGTGCATGAGTTTGGCGTATGGATTTGGGTAATACCTTTTTCAAACGGTAATACTTCTATTGGCTTTGTTGGCAACCCCGAATTTTTTGAAAAGTTCCAGGGCAGTAATGAAGAACAGTTTCGGGCGCACATTGCATCCCAGCCATACCTGAGTGAGCGTTTTAAAGATGCAGAACTGATTTTTGAACCAAGGGTTTTGGAAGCATGGTCAAGCACCACCGAAAAGTTTTATGGCGAAGGCTTCGTGCTTACCGGTAATGTAACGGAGTTCCTGGACCCTGTTTTTTCATCGGGTGTTACGCTGGCCACTGTTTCCAGCCAGAAAGCAGCAAAGCTTGTTATAAAGAAGCTAAAGGGCGAAGATGCGGATTGGGAAGAAGATTATACCAAACCCATGATGCAGGGCGTAAACACGTTCCGCAGTTATGTAATGCGCTGGTACGATGGTACTTTGGATACCATTTTCTTTGCCGATAACCAGGACCCGCTTATTAAAAGTATGATCTGTTCAGTGCTGGCAGGTTATGTTTGGGACCTTGATAACCCGTATGTAAAAGATCATGATACAGCTTTAAAGAAATTGGCGAATACTATCACGGTGAGAGATATGTTTAAAAATAAAGAGTAGTGCTTGAAAGCTTTATTTATTGGCATAGCAAAATGTAATCATTGCTATGCCAATAAAAACCCGGAAGAAAGATAAGGTCTCCACTATGCAATCATCACAGTATAATTAGCAAGGGAAAAATCTTTCAGGTCAATATAGCATTGCTCGCGCTCTACAAACATTTCTACGAGCATAACATCTTTGCCAAACCCTAAAATTATAATAAGCGTTTTGGCTACCCCATACCATGAGTCGCCAAAAGTGAAATTATCTGCTTTAAAAGATAAAGTATTATATGGGCTTATAAGGGTTTTAATTTTATAGGTAACATCATCGGGCCCGTATGTAGCCCCAAGAACAGACAATCTTTGCTCATGCACAGGCGTTTGCCTGGGCGCTGAATTTGATTTTTCAAATTCTTTAATACCAACAGTTAAGACTTCGCTTTCCCTGGCGGCCGCTATGAACAGCGGGCCATCATCATAACAGTAAACAACCGTTATGGATTTCTTTTGACCCGGCCATCCGTCTTCACCTATTTCTTTATTATTAACAATGAAATTTAATGTTTGCGGATTACCATCACGGATTAGCGCGGCTATCTTGTTTGTAACTACTTTAAGCCCGTATACTGCAATGCGGATATGCAGCCTGCCCTTTGGTTGTGTTTGCATGGTAATATATTTATTAATTAATGAATGATTGTTTTTCAAAAAATTGTATCGTGTAATAACTATGCAAGTATTGTTACCTTGATCATTTTGTGCAGGCAGCAACATCGCACTGTATGCATAAAAAATCCGTTTTGATTTTTTAAATCATAGTGCAAGATTAGCAACAATCTTAATTCCTACCAAATTAGTAGGAATTAATTTAAAAAAAATTTTGTGAGCGTATTATTTGACTGCTGCATAGGTTATACGCCAGATGCGGTTGCTGGTATCATCTGTAAGCAGCATTGAACCGTCTTTCAGAAACACAATTCCCACCGGCCTGCCATGCACTTTTTCTTTATCCAGATCAGCAATAAATCCTGTAAGAAAATCTTCCGGAGATCCTGACGGTTTTCCGTTTTTAAGAGGAACATATAATACTTTGTAACCGGATAACTGCGAACGGTTCCAGGAACCATGCTGCGCTATAAATGCACCGGTTTTATATTTTTCGGGAAAGTTACTTTTATTGCCAAATGCCAAACCCAGCGATGCCGTATGCGAACCCAATGAAACATCGGGCACAATAGCCTGTTTGATTAAAGCTTTGGCGGCTTCGTCTTTCAGCCGCGGATCTATATGCGTACCATAATAAAAATACGGCCAGCCATAAAACCCGTTTTCTTTTACGCTGGTAAGATAGTCGGGCACGAGATCGTCCCCTAATTCGTCCCGCTCGTTTACGGCAGTCCATAAAATACCTGTTGCAGGTTCCCATGCCATGCCAACGGGGTTACGCAGGCCTGATGCATACACCCGCATGCCACTGCCATCTGTATTAATTTCCAGGATGTCTGCGCGGTTTATTTCTTTATCCATACCGTTTTCTGCCACATTGCTTGATGAGCCCACGGCAATATAAATTTTAGTGCTGTCGGCATTTGTTATAATATTTCTTGTCCAGTGCCGGCCTTCGCCCGGCAGGTCAATGAGCTTTTCAGGTTTCGCTGTTATGCGGGTTTCGCCGGGCGTATAGGGGAACCGCAGCAAAGCATCGGTGTTGGCAACATACAGCCATTTGCCAATCACCAGCATTCCAAAAGGCTTGTTTAAATTATCAATAAAAGTTTGTTTTAATTCAGGAATGCCATCTCCATCGGCATCCCGTAAAATGATAATGCGGTTAGCGCTTTTGCCAAGGTTATCTGCTTTATTCGCGCCTATAATAACAGCCCCGATCTTCTTGAAAAAACCAACTTCAGTATTGGCTTCCGTAACCAGCACATCGCCATTTGGCGTTACATACATCCATCTTGGGTTATAAAAACCTTCAGCATATAAACTCACCTTAAAACCTTCCGGTGCAATAGGTTTTTCATTTTCTTTCCAGCCAATCACATTACTGAAATTCATTTTCGATTTGGTGGCATAAGGTTCAGGCAAATCTTTTGCATAGCTGACAGGCCCGGCTGTTTTTCTGTTTGAAGCGCAGGAAACCAATAATATCAGCAACGAAATGTATAGCGGTGTTTTTATAAGTTTAATTGCCATGATCAACTTCTTGCTGAAAGAAGATTAAAAACCATGCCGTGATTAAATGCAACGCTGCATAAATCTTTAAAACTAAAAAGACAATAAACTGAAAGGGATTATTCTGTGTACCTG
>JAEWJV010000338.1 GCA_023386395.1 Bacteroidota bacterium | reverse complement strand
GGTGAAGATATACCAACAGGTAAGGTGATGATATTAAGCGATGTAAATGGTGATGGCATTATGGACAGCAGTAAAATATTTTTAGATTCGCTGGTATTGCCGCGTGCCTTATGTTTGATAGACGGTGGCATTCTCGTTGCCGAACCGCCAAAGCTTTGGTATTATGATATTAAAGATGATAAGCCCGTAAACAAAACGCTGGTCGACAGCAGCTATGCGGATGGCGGCAATGTAGAGCACCAGCCCAATGGTTTACTGCGTGCGATGGATAACTGGATATACAATGCAAAAAGTGATGTGCGTTACCGGAAACAGGGTAATAAATGGCTGAAAGAAAAAACACATTTCCGCGGGCAATGGGGCATTGCGCAGGATGATGAAGGAAGGTTGTTTTATAATACCAACTCGGAAAATTTATTGGGCGATTATTTCATGCCCGGCCTTGGCTCCGGCAATACCAACCAAAGAAAGGTGGCGGGTTATGTTGAATCAATTATTAAAGATAACAGAACCTATCCTGTGCGCCCAACACCTGGCGTAAACCGTGGTTATATGGAAGGTGTTCTGGATGATAGTTTGCGCCTCACCAATTTTACAGCCGCCTGCGGGCCCGTAATTTATAACGGCGGGTTATTCAGCGAAGCCTATCATAATAATGCGTTTGTAGCAGAGCCTTCTGCCAATCTTATCAAAAGAAATATTTTAACGGATAAAGGCTACATAGTTGACGGAAAGCAGGCCTATCAGGACAAGGAATTTTTAGCAAGCGAAGATGAACGTTTCAGGCCGGTGAATTTATATGTTGGCCCTGATGGCGCCATGTATATTATTGATATGTACCGCGGCATCATTCAGCATAAAACCTATCTCACGCCTTATCTTAAAAATGAAATAAAAGAAAGAAAGCTTACCAATCCTCTAAACTGCGGGCGCATTTATAAGATAGTTCCGAAAGGCAGTGACGCAAAAAATATTGTGTTTAACAATGACCCGCAGCAGCTTGTTGAATTACTCAAAAACAAAAACGGCTGGGTGCGTAATGAAGCACAGCAAATGATCATTGACAGCAACTATACGGCTGCATCGCCTGCACTGCGTGAATTACTGAAGTCAACAGATAATTTTATTCCGGTTGCACATGCATTGTGGACGCTGGAAGGCTTGCATGTATTGCAGGCAGCGGATGTGTTGCCTTTGCTGCAAAACAATAACTGGCCCATAAGAATGCAGGCACTGGCCGTGCTTCATTCCATAATGACTAAAAATAATTACAACCAGTTCTTACCGCTGCTGCAGCAAATGGTAAACGATACATTGTCCGCGCCTTATATTGGTTATATTATGCATGACGTGCAGCAGTATAATGCAGCCGCTGCCAAACAAATACTGATGCAGTTGATATCAAAATATGCAGCGAATAAATACGTGGCAGATGCGGTGATCAGCAATCTTGAGCATAAAGAAGAAAGCTTTTTGAAAGAAGTGGTGAAAATAAACCCTGATACAACAACCGTATTTGCAGGAAGGTTAAGAAAAGTGATTGAGGACATTGCAAAAGCCAAAAACCGCAGCAACCAGAAAAAGCTGGCAATGTTATATCCAAGAGGGGCGCATATATTTACAACGCTTTGCCAAACCTGTCATGGCCCCGATGGCAACGGCGTTACAGCCTTGGCGCCGCCATTGAATAAATCAAACTGGGTACAGGGTAATAAAAACCAGTTGATACCAATCGTGCTGTATGGATTAACAGGGCCTGTGAAAGTGGCGGATCATTTATATAAATCACCGGAAATAAACGGCGATATGCCGGGCATAGGGTCGAATGATGAATATAATGATGAAGATATTGCGCAGGTATTAAACTACATTCGTAACGCATGGAATAATAAAGTTGCCGGTGCTGTTATAACAGCAAAAGATATTTCTGACACCAGAAAGAAATATGAAGGCAGGCAGAAAACCTTTACAATGGAAGAATTGGAGGGGATTAAGTAGAGGTTGAGTGGTTGAATAATTGATAGGTTGATTGGGGAGGAATTGGGAATTTGGAATAAGGAATTGGAAAGTAGGAAAGTTGATTGGTTGAGAAGTTGATTAGTTGAATGGGAAGAAACAAGTGAATACGTGAACTTTTAAACGGATGGAAATTGCTTGCAGCTAGCAGCTTGAGGCTTGTAGCTTACAGCTCATGGCTCATAACTTGCAGCTCACAGCTTAAAATTATGGATAAAACAACAATAAAAGCAGGTATCATCGGCTCGGGCTTTGCCGCCAAATTTCATTATGATGCATTGCAAAGGGTGTTTAGCACGGACGTAGAAATAGCAGGCGCTTATTCGCCCACTGCCGAACGGTTAAAGGCTTTTACCTGGCCGAGAAAATTACACGAATTCAGCAGCCTGGATGAACTGATTGCAGCAAGCGATGTGTTGCACGTTTGCACGCCGCCTGTAACGCATGAACCCATTGTTATTGCTGCATTACAGCAAAACAAACATGTTATTGTTGAGAAACCGTTGACAGGATATTTTGGCGATGGCACAGATAACTTTAACGGTGATACTTTTCCAAAGCAGCAGGGCCTTGATCATGCATTGCAAAGCCTGCAAAACATGCTGGATGCAGAAAGTAAAAGCGAGGGTAAAATAATGTATGCCGAGAACTGGGTGTATGCGCCCGCTATTCAGAAAGAAAGGGAACTGATACAGAAAACCGGCGCACAAATTTTATACATGCGCGGTGAACAATCACATTCAGGTTCGCATTCATTAACGTATGGGATATGGAAATTTTCAGGCGGCGGCTCCATGATGGGCAAAGGCTGCCACCCTTTAAGTGCAGCCATCTATTTTAAGCATGTGGAAGGCAGGGCACGCAATGGCAAACCCATTCATCCCAAAACCATAACGGCCCGTACACATGCCGTTACACGTATGCCTGGGTTTAATAATGAAGGTTACTTAAGAGCATCCTATACGGATGTGGAAGATTTTGCCATGCTGCATGTGGTGTTTGAAGACGGTACTTTTGCTAACCTGGTGGCCAGTGAACTGGTGCTGGGTGGCGTACATAATATAATTGAGGTAAACACTACCAATCACAGAACGGTATGTAACATTAATCCGAATGATGCCATGCAATCCTATACACCGGATAAAAAATATTTTGAAGACATATATGTGCTGGAAAAGATAGAAACAAAACAGGGCTGGTCATGTATTTCGCCGGATGAAGGATGGTTTGCAGGCTATCAGCATGAGATGGATGCATTTTACCGGTCGGCGGCTTACGGCGATGCCATTGAAAGCAACAGCGGCCTGGCTGCAGATGTTATTGCCACCATCTATGCGGGCTATGTATCTGCTGAAAACAAAGGCGCTGAAACAGCTATTCCATTAGTGTTGTCATAATAATCGGATTATTGTTTATTTAAAAAATATGCAATTGTAAACGCCGGTAAAATGAGTATCGGCTATGGAAGTCGTTTACTTAAGGAACTTTTGTAAAGTCCCTCTTCTTTGGAGAGGGATTCAGGGTGAGGATAAACGAATTAGATCAAACAATCATAAATAATAATCAACACCTGCATTACATCATCATTAAAACAATTTAACAGGCATGCCATTAAACCAAACAACTTCAGGCAACATTAACAACAAAATTGGTAAATACCGCTGGACAATTTGCTCGCTTATTTTCTTTGCCACCACTATTAATTATCTTGACAGGCAGGTGATCAGCCTGTTAAAACCAACGCTGGAGAAAGAATTTAACTGGAGTGAATCAGACTATTCCAATATTATTATCGCCTTTCAGTTTGCTTATGCCCTGGGTATGATTGGCGCCGGAAGATTGATTGATAAGATAGGCAGTAAGCTGGGATATGCCATTACTTTAACCTTGTGGAGCATTGCCTCCATACTGCATGCTTTTGCAAGAGGTGTATGGAGCTTTGCAGGCTACCGCGCTTTTTTGGGCGTAACGGAAGCCGGTAACTTCCCTGCTGCATTTAAAGCTGTGGCAGAATGGTTTCCACGCAGGGAACGCGCTTATGCTGCCGGCATATTTAATTCGGGTACCAATGTGGGCGCTATACTGGCGCCGATTGTAGTGCCCTGGCTTGCCATAAATTATAGCTGGCGCATTGCGTTTATCGCCATTGGCGCCTTTGGTTTTTTATGGCTGATATTCTGGTTTATTTTTTATGAAGTGCCCGAAAAGCAAAAGCGTTTATCGAAAGCGGAGTTTGATTATATACACAGTGATAAAGACGGGGATGCTGCGGTGGAAGAGCAGCCCAAAATTTCCTGGGGAAGGTTATTGGTTTTCAGGCAAACCTGGGCTTTTATCGCAGGCAAGTTTTTAACCGACGGCATCTGGTGGTTTTTATTATTCTGGCTGCCTGCATTTTTAGATGCGCAATATAATCTCACCGGCATGCAGGTAAGTTTACCCATTGCCTTTGTTTACACATTAGCGGGCGTTGCAAGCGTTATTGGCGGGTGGCTGCCTATGTATCTTGTAAAGAAAGGGTTTACAGTTGTAAAGGCCCGTAAAACTTCCATGCTTATTTATGCCTTTTGTCCTTTACTGATAATAGCGGCGCAATATGCAGGCAGTTACCACATGTGGTATGCTATTATCATTATTGGCATTGCTGCCTCTGCCCACCAGGCATGGAGCGCCAATTTATTTACAACCGTGAGCGATATGTTTCCAAAGAACTCAGTGGCTTCTGTAATTGGTATCGGTGGCATGGCCGGTGGTATCGGCGGTATGCTGGTATCAAAATTTGCAGGTTTGTTGTTCGATCACTATAAAAATCTCGGCCATATTGAAACAGGCTATTTTATCATGTTCGTGTTTTGCGGTTTTGGCTATTTAATTGCATGGCTGATCATGTTTCTTGGCCTGGTGCCCAAAATGGAGAAGGTGAAGATTGTTTAATACTTCGCCGTAAATAATTCTGCCATAAAAAAATTCCCGCTTTGTGCGGGATTTTTTTATTCATTTACCGGGATAAACTTATTGGGATTTCTTTGCGTCTTCCAAAAATTTAGCCAGGCCAATATCGGTAAGCGGGTGTTTTAATAAACCGAGAATAGAATCAAGCGGGGAAGTAATTACATGTGCGCCTAATTCTGCCGCCTGTATAATATGATTGGGGCTGCGGATAGATGCCGCCAGCACCTGTGTTTCATAACCCTGTATATCGTAAATCTGAACTATCTGGGCAATCAGTTGCATGCCATCCCAGCCACTGTCGTCAATACGGCCGATAAAAGGAGAAATATACCTGGCCCCGGCTTTGGCTGCAAGTATAGCCTGGCCGGCGGAAAAGCATAAAGTGCAATTGGTGGCAATGCCATTATCGGTAAACCATTTAATAGCTTTCACGCCATCCTTGATCATCGGCACTTTAACCACAATATTCTTGTGAATGGCCGCCAGCTTTTTACCCTCTTCAATAATATCCTCAAATTTGGTGGAAACAACCTCAGCGCTTATATCGCCATCAACCATTTCACATATAGTTTTGTAATGGTTCATTATGGCTTCGTTGCCTTTAATACCTTCTTTTGCCATTAACGAAGGATTGGTGGTTACACCATCTAAAATGCCGAGATCATGAGCTTCTTTAATTTGTGCGAGATTAGCTGTATCAATAAAAAATTTCATAGCGCAATGCCGTTTTCCGGTAGTATTAATTGTGAGAAAAAATCCTGATTATTTATATCCCCCCTTCAGGGGGTTAGGGGGCAAAATAAAAAGGCAGGCTTATTACATCGCACCGCTACAACCGCCTACTCTTGCTGCATTCCTGCCCTGGGAGGGTTCAGCAGGAGCTGGTCGTGTAAGACCTGCCGGGCGCAAATGTAAATGATAATCGTCAAAAAAACATTTATTGTTGCGTTAAGTTACGGCTGTCCACTGTAACAGCGCTCACCAACTGGTCGGCACGGTCGCTGAGGGAACGGTAATATACAAGTATCGTATAGGTATTTTCCGTTTCAGAAAAATCGCCTTCCGTATCTGCGGTTCCGGTGGCATTATTTTTACTGCCGGGGGCTTTGGTTACATAGGTATAGTAATAATAACCATTCTTCAACAGCAGGGTTTTTTCAAATACGCCTTTATCCGCATTAAAATCCAGCTCACAGCTATTATCATCGCAAACACCGGTTGCCAGTTCCCCTGTTAAGTACACTTTCCGCCCATTTAATGCAGCGATATTTTTCGGCACAAAAGTGAAATGCACGTTGGCATAATCACCCTGCGTCCAGGGATTATTCACATCGGTGGTGCTTACCTGGAAAAAGCCGTTCCGGTCAACATAACTTACATAACGGAGGCCGGTACGCTGCATATCAGGTCTTAACCAAACATTAAAAGGCACGGTATTTTGATCAACACTATCCACCCGTTCGCTCTGGAAACGGAAGCTTCTCAAATCAACCCAGCGGTACGGCCTGCCACCCGGAAAAACCAGCGTGGTTTCGTTGTTGTATTCGTAACTGTTATTACGCATAAAAGTGGGCTGAATATTCATTACCGCATTATCCCACCTGAAATTTTGCAGCACCACCACTTTCAACTGCTGCTGCGGGTTACTGATATTGAGCTTTGTTTTATCTACCGTAAACTGCAGCTTCTGGTGTGTGCGGAACAGTTGTGTATTGAAGGGCTGCGTGATCTTCGCCCCCACCGCAATTATATCGTTCAGCACTAAAATACGCCTCGTAAATGCCAGCTTCGAGGTATCGCCATTCAGGTAAACTTTCAGCAAATAATTACCGCTTAATTTAGGCACACAGCTTTTTTCAGGCAATAAAGCCTGGTAATGCACATATTTTGTTTTGGCAACGGACGAATTGCGGTATTGCATCAGTTTGCCCTGTGTAAAACCCTGCAGGTAATCAAAAGGGCTGAGATTGGCGGGCTGCCAGTCGGCATCACATAAAACATAGGTATAATTATAGTTTTTAACACCGCCGCCCAGGTCATCAAAATGCAGTTCAAGGCCGCTGATTGAATTGACCTTGATGATTGGGTAAGCATCCTGGTTGCCGGTAGGAAAGAGTTTTATGCCATGAATATTGGGCATATAAATTTTATCAGGCTGCTGTGCATGCAGGTTAAAACTAAAAAGCAGGATAGCGATAAATGCAAAAGCGGTTTTCTTCATGTATTTACTACTGAGAGTTCAAATGTAGGGCACTTCCTCCGTATCTCCTTGTACCCTCCTCCATACTTCCTCCATAGTAGGTGCGTGGCGGGAACATTATATAACAGATGATTTAACTGGATGCGGTTTAAAAGTTCAGAGGTTTATTTGTTTACGGGTTAAGTGGTGAATTATAATTACTAAGAGTTCAATTACGTTGAAAAATAAATTTTACCACAATAAAAAAAGCGACTTGCGCCGCTTTAAATGTTTTCACAACGGAATAATCCTTATTGTGATTTGCTTTCAAGATTGTAAAAGTAAAAAGATTCTTTATTCAATAACAATTTTTCTTAGCTGGTTAAGCAATGTATTTAGATAAGTTTCTTTTATCTGCCATACAATTTCATAATCAATGTCAATATAATCATGCACAATGCGGTTGCGAAAACCACGTATCTTATGCCATTCAATATCAGGATACTTTTCTTTTAATGGTTCACTAACCCTGTTCGCTGCTTCATCTATTATTTCAAAGTTTCTTATGACTGCATCAGATGTTTTGCTGTCTTCACAAAATTGTTCAAAAGAAAACCCTTCTGTATAAGTATATATTTTTTCGGCAGCATCAATCATATCCTGCGCCAGCAAATTATCGGCGCGTTTAGACATATTGTATTTCCTCTTTAATAAAATCAAATGTTTCTTCCCTTAAACCCTTTCGCGAAACAAGGTCAACTTTTCGTTGAAAAATCTTTTCAAGATCATCTGCCAGTTCAATAAATTCAATACCTACAGGCCTGGTAAATTCTACAATTACGTCAATATCGCTTTCGGAAGTAAAATCATTTCGCACTACGGAGCCAAATAATCCCAGTGTTTTTATGGGATATGTTTTCAGCAATTGTTGTTTTTGTTGAGCGAGGATTTGTCTATATTGATGAAGATGGAGCATTGTGCTACAAAGTATAGATTATTATAACAATGTATTGAAGTAAATGCTTCAATACGGGGTAATAGCTATTGTGATTTGCTTTCAGGCACAAATTTAAATTATATAATTATTTACAATACGGGTTCCTGTATTTTTAGTTTTTTGATTATGGGTAACTTCATGCAGGTTATTAAATGAACTATATGATTGTTTATCGCAAAGCAGGGAAAATGAATTTACAGATTAAAAACGTTGAATAATAAAATTTAATAACTTAGGCAGTTGCTTCATGCAAACTAACGATAGCTTAATGTAATAAACCCGGACTTTAGATTGAAATAACACTGAACCTGAGATAGTCCAATAAAAATTACAAGGGCAGAGAAATAAAAAAGCGACTTGCGCCGCTTTAAATGTTTTCACAACGGAATAATCCTTATTGTGATTTGCTTTTAAACTTTATAATGTAAAAGTATACAAATATGGCAAACAAAAAAATTCTAGGGTTGGATTTGGGGACTAATAGCATTGGTTGGGCCTTAGTAGATAAAGAAAATAAGAGAATCTTAGGAATAGGGAGCCGCATCATTCCAATGGGACAAGAATTAAGTAAATTTGAACAAGGCCAAGCACAAACCAAAAACGCAAACAGGCGTATTGCACGTGGAATGAGGAAACTCAATAAACGTTATAAACAAAGGCGAAATAAGCTTATTTATGTTTTACAACAATTAGGAATCTTACCTGAACAAATCAAGTTGTTAGAACCTTTTGCTAACCCATTAAAGCTTGACCGGATTTCAATCCTTCCAATTGAAAAAGAGCAAAAGCAATATTCAGCACTTAACTTGTTAGAGTTACGAGTAAAAGCTTTAAATGAGCCAATTACTTCACAAGAGTTAGGTAAGTTAATATACCTATTTAATCAACTCAGAGGCTATTCAGGAGGAGGCAATGAACCTGAAAAGGAAGATGACAATGAAGAAGAAACAGAAAATGAAGAGAAGAAAGGAAATAAAAGTTACGTAACGTTTAGTAAGGTGCTTTCTATATCAGAACCTGAAAGTGTTATATTTAAAGGTAAGGAGTTGAAAAAACGAAGGGTATTTGTTGAAACCGAAGATGGAATTTTAGAAGGAGGCACATTCTTAGAAATTTTGAAAATAGATGAGGCTTTGGAGTTGCTTGTAAATATTACCAGTTCTAAAAAACAGGGAGAAACAATAATTTTTAAATTGCCTAATAAAACTAATTGGCGTAAAAAAATGGAGAACTTAGAAAAAGAGTTGACTGAGTTATCCAAAGAAAAAGGGAAAGAAGTTTATTTGTCGGAATATTTTCTTTCTATTCTTAAAGAAAATAAGTGGGCAAAAATTAGAAATAACGTTATTCTTCGCTCCCGTTATCAATCAGAATTTGATGCTATTTGGAAAGAACAGAGTAAATACCATGATGTTTTAAATAGTACGTCAAAAGAAAAATTATCGGGAATACTACAATTCATTTTTCCGGGAACAAAAGAGACACAAGAAAAGTATAGGCAAACAGGAATTGAAAAAGGACTATGCTACGTAATTAAAAATCAGATAATCTACTATCAGCGAGAGTTAAAAGACCAAAGCAATCTCATTTCCAACTGCCGTTTTGAGAAAGATGAAAAAGCTATAGCGAAAAGTCATCCAGTTTTTCAAGAGTATAAAATATGGGAGCAAATCAATAAACTAACAATTAATACCAAAACAGAGGATGGCAAAAACCGAAAAGGAGAAATAAAATACAAGTATCTGGACAGACCTATACCTGCTTCGCTTAAAGAATGGCTTTTTGATGAACTACAAGATAAGAGAGAAATCAGTTTTGGAGTCGTTTTTAATAAACTGAAAAAAGAATATAAACTTCGGGAGGGGGTTGATTTTCTCAATGGCATGAACCCGAAAGCTAAGATAAGAGGAAATGAAACAAAACTGATGCTTAAGAAAGCTTTGGGCGAGCAACTTTGGGAGGAATTGGGGTTATCTAAAAAAGATAAACAAATTGAACTGTGGGATATTCTTTACAATGCCAAAGGTAATGAATATGACTTGGGAAGTGAACGAACGTCGAAAGTTTTGAACTTTATTAAAAAGCATTCAAGTAATATTTCAAATCCTGAACAAGCTGCTGTTCAAATAAGTAAAATAAAATTTAGCAGAAGCTATGCTGCACTTAGCTTAAAGGCGATTGAAAAAATATTGCCACTTGTGAGAAGCGGAAAATATTTTGAAAGCGAATTATCAGAATCTCTTAAAGAAACAATTATTCGATTGGTTAATGAAACAGTAAGCGACCCATTTGAAAAGGCTGCACAAGAATATTTAGAAAATAATGTGGAAGTACTGGCAGAAGGCGGGATTATGAATGCCTATGCTACCATTTTGGTTTATGGAAAGCATACTGCTAAAGAATATGGGGAAGCCGAAAGAATAAACAGCTATAAAGAAATAAAACGATTAACTCCAGGAGAGCTGAGAAATCCACTTGTTGAGCAACTGATTAGCGAGGCATTGATGGTAGTGAAAGACATTTGGATAGAGTATGGAAAACCGGATGAAGTGAGATTGGAGTTAGCAAGAGAATTGAAAAACAATGCAGAAAGAAGGGCTAAAATCTATAAATTAAATAACGAAAATCAAAAAGCCAATGATGAGGTCAGGAATTTATTGATAGAATTAAAACAAGAAACAACGCTTGCCAATATTGAAAAATACAAGCTTTGGTTATCGCAGGAAAATATTGCCGATGAATATGTAAAACAATATAAAGACCCGTCAAAATCAGAAATTGAAAAAATGAAATTATGGCGGGAGCAAGGGCATGTTTCTCCATACACAGGGCAATCCATTCCACTTTCCGAATTATTTGACAGGGAACGTTATGACGTTGACCATATTATTCCACAATCAAGATATTTTGATGATTCATTTACTAACAAAGTGATTTGTGAGAAAGCAATCAATAAAGAAAAAAATAACCGAACAGCGATGGAATATTTTGAACAAGGTTCGTCTATTCCTTCTGTTTTTTCTAAAGCAGATTTCATTGACCATGTGAACAAGCGATTTCAAGGTATCAAGAGGAAAAACCTGTTAGCCACAAAAGTGCCTGAAGACCCTATTGCCCGCCAAATGAAAGAAACACAATATATCTCAGTCCGCGTCAAAGAAGAACTAAACAAAATTGTTGGCAATGAAAATGTAAAAACAACGACAGGAGGCGTTACCGATTATTTGCGAAACCAATGGGGACTTACGGATAAGTTTAAAAATCTTTTAAAACAGCGATATGAAAATGTAAAACCATTAGCTGCTGAATTGGAATATGAAAAATATACTTTGGCATTTGAAAAGAAAAAAAAGGAATACGAAGAAAAGGGAGTTCTATTTACGGATATTGAATTAAGCAAGGAACAATTTATTGAATCCTTTAACCGCAATTACTTTCAAAATAAAAATAATAAATTAGTCATTAAAGGCTGGAGCAAACGCATTGACCATCGACATCACGCTATTGATGCGTTGGTAATTGCCTGCACAGAGCTTGCTCATATAAAACGATTGAATGATTTAAACAAAGAATTACAAACTTGGTTGGGCGAACACAAAAAGGATTTATTACCAGATTTTGAAGGCAGCCCTGCGGAATTATTAGATGAAATACTCAATCTTGATGAGGAAAAGCAAAAAATAATTTTTAAGCAAATAGAGAAATTCAAAGCTATTAATTTGCCGTGGAAAGGCTTTCCTGAAG
>JAEWJV010000331.1 GCA_023386395.1 Bacteroidota bacterium | reverse complement strand
CCTGCTGTACATGGCAGCTTTTCTTTTTTATTAAGCATTAAGATTTATCAAAACTGTTTTGCCACTCATTGGATAAATTTTTTGCTTTATCCAATACAGATTTTTCAAGATCATTTTTGTATTGTTTTAATGCCGCCGCAACCTCTTCATCTGATGTGCCAATAATCTGCGCTGCAATAATGCCTGCATTTTTTGCTGCATTCAATGCAACGGTTGCTACTGGAACGCCATTCGGCATTTGCAAAATGGAAAGCACAGAATCCCACCCATCAATAGAATTGGATGATTTTACCGGCACGCCAATAACGGGTAATGTGGTAAGGCTGGCCACCATTCCGGGTAAGTGTGCGGCACCTCCGGCTCCGGCAATTATTGCCTTCAATCCGCGCCCTGCCGCTTTGGTGGCATATTCCACCATACGCATAGGCGTACGATGAGCAGATACAATCGTTAATTCAAACGTGATATTAAATTCTTTTAAAATGGTGGCCGCATCCTGCATAATCTTCAGGTCGCTGTCACTGCCCATAATGATACCGACGAGGGGTTGATTAGTTGATTGGTTGATTAGTTGATTAGTTGACATATTAATGTATTAAAGAAAGAATGTAAAAATATCAGCTTATTACTTTTAATGTGCTTTTTATACGATGCACTTTATTGAGCAAATCAGTTTTATCTGCACTCATAATTGTTACATGACCCATCTTTCTGCCAGGCTTGGTTTGTGTTTTTCCATAGAGATGAACAAATGTATTGTGCATGCTTAATACTTCATTCATGCCTGCATATTTTGCCGGACCGTTATGGCCTTCTTCACCCAGCAGGTTTACGATTGCCGAAGGAAGGATAGCCTCAGTATTGCCCAACGGATAACCTAACATAATACGCCATAACATATCATACTGGCTGCAATAACTGGCTTCAATGGTATGATGGCCGCTATTGTGCACCCGCGGCGCTGATTCATTCACCAGCACTTTATTATTTTCATCAATAAACATTTCTATAGCAAATAAACCGGCGCTGTTGAAATTCTTTACCAGCTTTAATGCAATGCTTTTTGCTTCCTCTAAAATTGTTCCAGGTAAATCCGTTGGTGAAACCTGGTAATCGAGCAGGTTTAGTTCAGGATCAAAAACCATTTCGGTGGCCGGATAAACGGAGGTTTCTCCTTTATCATTCATTGCCACTATTACGGCGATCTCTTTTTGTATGTTTACCATCTTTTCCAATACAGATGGCGTATCAAAACCTTTATCTATTGATGTTTCATCTCTTATTACCTGCACACCTTTGCCATCATAACCACCCTGCCCCAATTTGTGTACAGCAGGTAAAAAATCTGCATGTTTTTTTAATTCTTCAAGGTTCTGCGTAATAATAAAATCAGGCGATGGTATATTATACTGCTTATAAAACTCTTTTTGTGTAACCTTATTTTTTATCATTTTAATTATTGCCGGCTTCGGATAGACTTTTACGCCCTCTCTTTCCAGCTTTTCCAGCGCTTCCACATTTACGGCTTCTATTTCTATCGTTATTGCATCCAGATCCTTTCCAAAATTGTAAACGGTATCGAAATCTTTGATATCGCCTTTTACAAAATGGTGGCATAAATGTGCAGCGGGTGCATTTTCATCATTTTCCAAAACGTATGTATCAACAACATAATTAGCGGCGGCCTGTAAGAGCATGCGGCCTAATTGTCCGCCGCCAAGTATGCCTGCCCTGAGCGGAGCCGAAGGGCTTTTTGCAGCGGATGCTGTTTGCGGAGCGGAAGAAGATTGAGCGGAGCCGAAATCTTTGTATTTGCTATGCGACATATTCTGACATTGTGATAAAAGCTGCAATTTGTGAAAATTCTGCTCAATCAATGCTTTCTTTTTTGCCCTTGTCCATCCACGCAATTGTTGCTGTCTTTTTATGGCTTCGGGTAAAGATGGAATTACTTCATAATACATCATTTCAACAGGGGTGCGGATATTTGTGAACTCGTAAATACCTTCATTATGTAATTTGAAATCTTTCGGCAAATCATTTGACAACCCTATAAAATAAGCATCATCGCAACATTTAAGTATATAAACGAAGTATGGCTCCTGCATCTATCTAAAATAAATAAATATTTCGACTACGCTCAATAATACATGCCCTTCGGCTTCGCTCAGGACACTTTGTATTACTCTTAAATTAACAACAATCTCAATAATGTTATCCTTTTTAAATTTCAAGCCAGTGGCTAAATAACAATATAACCGCAGCAGATGTTAATATATCCTTGTTCAAAATACATCTTAACAGCCCTTCAAAAAGAATAATTCTTTACTTTGCCGCCAATTAATGTACCATAAGTTTTCATAATGTTTGAAGCATTAGTGAAAGGATTAATTTTAGGATTGCTGTTAAGTGTGTCTGTTGGTCCTGTAATTTTTTCTATCCTTAAACAAAGTCTCAATAATGGTCATCGTGGTGGTTATGCGTTTATAGCAGGCGTATCGGTAAGTGATGTGCTTATTGTTATCATTTGTAATATGTTCACCCGCTTATTCGATACTATGCTGGAGCATGAGCTTATTATAGGCATTGCAGGCAGCAGTTTATTGGTAGCATTAGGCATTTACAATTTTTTCTTTCGGAAGGTGCAGGTCGAAAATGGAATGCTCTCCACTAATAACCTGCGCACCCATCACCTGGACGGTATTTTTTTGTCCGGCTTTTTTATGT
>JAEWJV010000287.1 GCA_023386395.1 Bacteroidota bacterium | reverse complement strand
AGATTATTGAGCATGATAATAGGACTTTCATTAAACCTGAAATTCTTAATGGGATATTTTATTTCCCCGTTCTCAATGTAAAAAGTCCCGTCGCGGGTAAGACCTGTATGCTATAAAGTTTGGGGATCAACAGAACGGATATACCAGAACCGCGTTACCAGCACCCCTTTTTCAGTGCTTTTAATAAGGTCTTCAATAGATGCATCGCCGCCGGCTATAATAAAGTTTGGCCCCATCGGTACGGGTTTAACGCCTTTTTGTTCTGCCCAATAGCGCGAATACATTAAATTCTTTACCACACCATTTTCTATCCAGGTTGTTTTCTCCAGGGGCTGGCCTTCCCTGTTCCAGGTTGAGCCGGGGAGTTCTGTATTAAACGGGTCCGAATAAATTGTTACCCGCTCATCCAAAAGCTTTTCGCCAATGCGGTTACCGCCGCCGGGTTTGGTCATGCAACTGCGGCCTTCATCGGCGCTGCGGGCATCTAATGCAAAGAATAAGCGTTCAAGCAGATAAGCTGCTGCCAGCGGTTCTAAAATAACCGTGTATTTTCCAGGTTCAATAGCTTTGGCGCCAGCAGAACCATTGGCTTTGACAGCGGCAATTTTAGTGGCTGTATATGTATCGAGCTTGTCAACATCATTAAACCCTCTTGCTGCATAACCCGAGCCTGTACCTTCCTGGTTGCGCAGCGTAACACTAAAGTCAACATCGGTTGATTTATCGTAAGCAAACAAACCTTTTGAATTTATAACGGCATCAAAAGCAGTGCTGTTCTCAATATAACCGGCAGCCTGCAGGTTGGCCGCTTTTGAAACTTCGATGCTTTTGGCAACCGCTTCTGCGCGTTTACCGGGCGTTATCGCTGCTGTTGAAGGAACATATTCAATACTTTCCTTAAAAGTTTGCGGGCCAAGCAAAGGCATATGCTCGGGATTATCAGGTGCAAACTGCGCCAGTTCTTCAGCACGGCGCACCACTTTCTCAAGTGAAGCATCATCAAATTCATTAATAGAAGCTGTACCTGATTTTTTGCCGAAGGTGGATGTTACAGCAAGGCTTAATGTGCTTTCATCGCCTGCTGTAGAAACGGCATTAAGTGCGTAGCGGATATTGCCGCCTTCGCTGCCCCTTAAGCCTGCAGAACATTCATCCGCCTTTGAAAAGCCGATTACTTTTTGCAGTATTGTTTTTGCTTCGTCTTGTGTAAGTATTGCCATAAACAAATTATTTTTATTAAAAGAGATTAAATAAAATCCCTCGTTTTATGCTTTTGTTGTTTTCTTATTCTAGTAACAATTTTCTCCTGCACTTTTTGTCCTGGCACAAAAAATACCAAAAAAGTCAAGAGCGAATGATATTCAGCGCACTCGCTCATACGCCGTGATTAAGCTTTTGTGCTGATGACTTTTCAACTGTTGAGCCTTGATATTTACATTCAATCATCATAACTAAATTTTAAAGTATGATTTAAGGTTTTGGTTTATTATTTATTATAAACCCTAAATCTTTCTCGCTGTATTAATAACATTAATACCATTGAACCTTGAGGTTGAACTGCCGTGCGATACAGCATTTGATTGTGGAGGCTGGCCTTTGCCATCATTAAAAGCGCCGCCAAGCCTGTAATCGCTTTTATCTGCAACGGCAACACATGAATTCCAGAACTCCTGCGTGTTGGCCTGGTAAGCAACATCTTTCAACATGCCCACAATCTTTCCATCTTTTATTTCATAAAACGTTTGTCCGCCAAACTGGAAATTATAACGTTGCTGGTCAATGGAGAAAGAACCATCACCCATAATGTAAATACCTTTCTTCACATCTTTAATAATATCATCAACACTTAATGTATCGGTATTAGGTTTGAGCGAAACATTCGGCATGCGCTGAAACTGCACGTCGGCCCAGCTCTGCGCATAGCAGCAACCTTGTGAGGCCTTTAACCTAAGTATATGCGCCTGGTCGCGGATGGCCTGGTAATTTACGAGAATGCCATTCTTAATTAAATCCCATTCGCCGCATTTCACACCTTCATCATCATAACCCACAGCACCAAGCGAGCCGGGCTGCAGTTTATCGGCAACAATATTTACATGCTTGCTGCCAAATTGAAAATTGCCTGATTTCCATTTGTCCAATGTAAGAAAACTGGTGCCGGCATAATTGGCTTCATAACCCAGTACACGGTCAAGCTCTGTTGGATGCGCTACGGATTCATGGATGGTTAACCAAAGATGTGAAGGATCGAGCACGAGATCATATTTACCCGGCTCAACAGATTTCGCCTGTAATTTTTGCTGCACGTCAGCCGTGGCATTCTTTACATCTTCCAGGATATCATAACGGTTTTTATACCGCGTAACGATGCCTTTTACTTTACTGTCAGGCGTTGGTATCAAATATTCATACCCCATACCAACCGGGGAACTGAAGGAGCGCCTTGTTTCAAATTTGCCGGATGCCTTATCAATTTTTGTTACATTGAAGAAAGGATAAAGACGATGTACATCCTGGTCAATGTAAGAGCCATCTGTTGATGCAAAATATTTTTGTTCATTCACAGCGAGAATTGCCGAATTAACAAAGTTGGCCCCGTTCTGCATGGCAATGGAATTTACATTCAGCAGCAGATCAACCTTATCTTTTACCGGCACTTCAAACGCATTTTTTTCAATAGGCGTTTTCCAATTTACTTCACCATAACCCTGCTGCGGTGCAAGCTGAACAGGCGCTGTAATAATCTTTGCATTGGCTTTTGCAACGGCTACAGCGCGTTGTGCCACTTTTGCAATGTTTTCTTTGGTGACACTGTCTGAGCAGGCAAAGCCCCAGCTTCCATTAGCAATTACACGAATGCCCACGCCATACGATTCTGTGTTGGCAATGTTCTGCACCCTGTTTTCTCTTGTAGTAATAAACTGGTTTAAGTAGCGGCCAATGCGTACATCAGCATACGTTGCGCCGCTGGCTTTAGCAGTCGTTAATGCCACATCTGCTAATTGCTTTTTTGTAGCGGCGTCAATGCCATCATTAATAGCCTGCAACGGGTCGATAGGATTGCCGCGCATAAAGCCGGGCATCATTAAAGCGCCCATACTTAGCCCTGATAATTGTAAGAAATCTTTTCGTTTCAAGATGATATTGATTTATAGTTAACCCTCATCACAGCGGCTTCCCCAAGGATTGAGGAAACGTGCTCAAATGCACAATTTGATTATTTAATTCATACGGTGAGTGCATGAATATATAAGTTGTTGTATTAATTCAATCAGCTATAATACGTTTATTAATAATGGCGTTGTTTGATCAAAAACATCAAGGTTCAATAGTCGAAAACATCAGCACAGCAGCTTAATCAGGCGTGTGAACGGATGTGTTGAATATATCCGTTCCTGATCTTTTATTACGTTTTCCATTAAGGAAAAGTAAAGAATAACTCACGATATTTTTTTCTCAATCCAGAGTAAGATACAACAACACAGAAATACAACAAAAAAATAAAATGCAGGAACTGTCTTTCGCAACAATTTTTCATTCAATCCCTCTCCGTTGAACGGTTTATTACTTGATGTTATATGAGCGTATGTATCGTGTATATTTTGTAAAGCAGTAATATTCTTCCAGTCATTTTTATTGAAAACATACAACCAGGATGTATCACCTCCTGATGATGCAACAGCCTGCCATCCTTTCGTTTTGGGCCAGTATATTCCTTTCCATTCAAAAGGCAAATAAGGCTGTGCGGCAAAAGCAATAAAATTATTATTGACTGATGCCTGCAATGGTTGTTTGCTTATCGTTTCAACCGTTAATGTTGCGGGTTTATCAACTGCCGGAAATGCAGGAGATATACGCCACTGCCTGTTTACACGTTGCTTCTTTGCTGCATTGGCAATTAATGATGACCACAATAACTGATAACTTTTTTTATCGCCCGACAACATCCAGTAATAGCTATTTCTGAATGCAGAAAACACAATGCTGCCATTACCATATATAGCATTACAGGCCAACACATTTTTTTTTATATCAGTTATTAAAGCACGTGTGCCATCATTTATCTTAATAAAAGCGGCATTTTCTACCGGCAATGAACTCATAGTATCATTACCTGGCAATTGCATTGAAAGTGTTTGCTTATTATGATTGAACGAAGACGCGATGGAACAGTTGTTATTGTAAAATAATGCGGGCCTTTCTGTGCTGTCTGCTTTAATGATGAGCCCAAGGCCTTTATCATTTATCTGATTGCTTAAATTGAACACCTCCTGCCTGCTTAATGATGAAAGCGCTGCGCCATCAGCAATCAATACATCAAACTGTTCTAAAATATTTGGAGTTATTTGGACCAAAGAAAATTTACCCGTATCAGTATAAGAATAAGTGTATTTGTTTTTACTAATAGCTGTTCTTGCGGCCACAACATAATTATTTTCAGACAGCCAGTTCTGCAAAAACTTATTTTCAAAATCCGGGTAAGCAGCGAGCAATAATATTTTTAATGGCCGGACTGATGCAACTTCAACCGGTAGTTGTTCATATTCAATCGTGTCTTTATTATTAGTTACCACAATTTCATAAACGGCCCTGCCGATAAATTTTGGTATCGTTGTTAATTCAAATGTTTGAGATTGATTTTGCCCGATAATAACCGAATCAAACGCAACGCCAAAACCGCTTAACGTTAACTTCACTCGCTTGCCGGCAACGTTATTATATCTTCCCTGTATAATAAGTTGATCACCGCTATTAATCTGCCTGTTATAACTAATTGCTGTTATGCCATTGCCAATAACCGAAGGATGAAAAACAATATTGGAAGCCGGCGCTGTTTGCCATTCATCTTCTGAAAGCCCGGAACCAAATACATGCAGCGTTGAAATGAAATCAGCCTGTTGTTCATATTTATCTTTTGTATAAACAACTGCATTTTTATTCTGCTTTAAAAAAACATCAACGCTGTCTTTATTATATCCATCTGTCAATAAAACAGCCTGATTACCGGCTATATTTTTTGTTGCATTATAATGAACAGGAATGGCAAGAAAAATAAGACTTACAGCAGCCAATACAGAAGCCACAATCCGCCAAACTAAACGTGCTTTGTTTGACCTTCTCATTTCTTTAAAAACAAGAAAAGCCGCAAGCAATAAGCAGGCAATAACGATACTATATTCAAGAGCTGTCATGGCCTGTTTTTATTAAGGTTGAGAAAATATTGCTGAGACAGGCTGTTACCATCAAGCGTTGCAGCCGGCGATGGTTTGAGAGAAGGCTGTGCAAGCATTTGCTGCAGGCCATGTTGTGCTGCATTTATATCTTTTAAACTGATATTTTGTTGCTGCTGAATTTGATTGAGTATGCTTTGATACGATTGCAATGCCGTTAAATATTTTCCCGGCGCAGCGGCCGCCTGCTGCTGCATTAACAGGCTGGTTGAAAGCAGCAAAGACAGCTCATCATTGTGCACAGCATTATCGGTCTTTAAGTGTTCAAGAATGCTTAAAGCTTTTTGCGCATCTGCAATATGCAGATCCTTTCGCTGCGCATTATTTTGTGTTGATGGAGAAATAATCTTATCCAGTTCGCCGGTTAATCTTGTCTCTGATTTTAAAGGCGGTGTTTTAATATTTGTTTTGGCCACATATACGCGGGATTGCTGCTGCAGATCTTTTAATAACCGGAGGGCTTTATATTCAAATGGCAGCGCTTTAGCTGGTTTGAAAGTACGCAACTGAAGTTC
>JAEWJV010000315.1 GCA_023386395.1 Bacteroidota bacterium | reverse complement strand
CCCAAACTGAATGTGTTTAATGTAGTACCTTCTCTGAAAACTGAAGAGAAAATTGAAAAAATGTTTGCCTGTAAGGCGCAATGATTTTCGGGGCTTTTTCAGAATACGCTCTGTTCATTTTTGAACGGAGCTTTTTATTTATATAGCTTCCTCAATTAACTGTTGAAGCGCTTTTAATTTCCCTGAAATTTCCCTGGCATTTTCATTGGCAATGGCGCTTGAAGGTTGTTCGGTTGCCAGCCATATTAATACCATGGCAATATAATCCTGCATGTCTTTGCCGGCAAAATTGGTTTTAAATTCTACCAATTTATTATTTACGAGTTTTATTGTTTTACGCAGATTTTCTTCATCGGCAGGTTTAATTTTGACACGGTAATTTCTATCTCCCACCAAAATATTTACAGGTATTAATTCTTCCATTATCTGGCATTAAGTAGTGCAAGACATTTTTCAATGTCTTTTAAATATGCATCAATCTTAAATTGTAACGCTTCTTTTTGTTCTTCATCGTACAAACAATTAATATTTGCTGTAACAATCTTTTCTTCAGTTGCATTAATTAAATGCTCCTTTTCTGAAACGGCTTTTCTCAATTCTTCATTTTCTTTTCTTAGACCCTCGTTTTCTTTTTTTAACCCGTTCAATTTCTTTAACAGCGCTTGTAAAGCAAAATGTAAATCTTTAACTGTGGCATGCAAATCTTCCATACAATAAAAATTAGGCCAAATTAGTGCCGGATTTCTGCTTCAAATTCTTTTACCAGCTTTTCAGTAATTGTCTTCATAGCCAGCTCCACTTCAGCATCGGTAAGCGTTTTTTCTGCATTAATAAATCTAAAGTTAATAGCAAACGATTTTTTATCAGCGCCTAATTTTTCACCTTCATAAATATCAAACAGCTTAAAGCCTTCAAGATATTTCACCTTCATTCTCTCTAACAAAGATGCAATGCCGCCGTAAACAACATTTTTGCCGGTTACAAAAGCTAGGTCTCTTTTCACAACCGGAAATTGTGGAATCTCTTTGTATAAGACCTGCTGTTTTATAGCTTCTTCTGCCAGGCTTTCTACATCAAACTCTGCAAAAACAACCTGCTGTTTAATACCAAATTTTTGTAAAAGCGAATTGGCTGCCAGCAAAATGCTACCCAATTTAATTTTGTTTTTTTGAAGTGTTTGAATGGTGCCTTCTGCCACAGCTTTGGGATCTTCAAAAGATATATTTTTAATATTGATGCTTTCCAGCAATGCTGCGGTAATGCCCTTGGCCGTAAAAAAATCGGCTTCTGCATTTTGATTTTTCCACCCCGGTGTTTGTTTTCTGCCTGTTATCCAAAAACAAATTTTTTCGGTTTCCGAATAACCGTTCTCATCATGTTTATAAATTTTGCCAAGCTCAAAAAAACGCAGGTTGGTATTTTTTCTGTTGATATTATAAGCGAGCACTTCCAATCCTGTTTCAAGCATGGAAGGCCGCATAATATCGAGATCAGCACTTAAATTATTAAGCAATTTAACAGCCGTACTTAACTGATCTTCCCTGTAATTTTTACTATTGGCAATCGAGTTAGTAATAATTTCGTTGAATCCCAAACCGGCAAACAGTTGCGACAGTTTTTCTTTCAAATTCTCCCTTAGACTGTTTTCATTTATAGAAGGCGTTATTGTAATCGTTGATGGAATTTCAATATTGTTCAGGCCGTCAATTCTTATAATTTCTTCTACAATATCGGCGGGCAAACTAATGTCAGCTTTGCTTAATGGCACAGCCAATTTTATAAAGCTGTTATTTTCCTCAGCCACATCGAATTCCAGTGCAGTTAAAATATTTTTTACTGATTCAGGAGAATAAGTTTTGCCGCTTAATTTTTTAAGATAATCATATTTTAAAACCACAATTTTCTTTTCAGCAACTACGGGGTAAACATCAATCAGTTTTCCGCTTACTTCACCGCCTGCCACTTCTTTTATTAATTCAACAGCGCGTAAAAGTGCCTGCACTGTTCCCGAAATATCTACGCCTTTTTCAAACCTTATGGCGGCTTCTGTTCTCAGGCCATGTTTTAATGAAGATGCCCGTATGGACGAGGGGCTGAACCACGCGCTTTCTAAAAATATACTTTGCGTTTTTTCGGTAACGCCACTGCCTATGCCGCCAAAAACACCGGCAATACAAACGGGCTCATTGTCATTGCAAATCATCAGGTCTCTGCTGCTTAATTTTCTTTCTACCTCATCCAGTGTTTTAAATAAAGTGCCTTCAGGCAGATTTTTTACCACTACTTTTTTACTGCTTAAGGCATCAGCATCAAAAGCGTGTAAAGGCTGGCCCGTTTCATGCAAAATGAAATTTGTAATATCAACTATATTATTTATTGGACGTTGACCTATTGCTTTTAAATAATTCTGCAGCCATGCCGGTGATGGTGCAACTTTTACATTTTTCATGGCTACACCTGAATACCTTTTGCAGTCATCTGTATTTTCAATTACCACAGTAAATTCACTGTTTCCGCTGCTGCTTTCCGTATTATTTGTAAATGGAAGTTTTGCAGTTACAATTGTATGATTATGGTAAGATAACCATGCGCAGATATCTTTGGCAACACCAATATGGCTCATGGCATCCATGCGGTTTGGCGTTAAACCAATTTCATAAATCCAGTCAGTATAAACATCAAATAATTTTTCAACGGGCGTTCCATTTTCTGTTTCAGCCGGTAAAATAAGAATGCCTTCATGATTGTTGCTTAAGCCTATTTCATCTTCAGCGCAAAGCATTCCAAAGCTTTCAATGCCTCTTATTTTAGCCACTTTCATTGTTACTGCATCTCCGTTCAAAGGGTAGATGGTTGTGCCAACAGGCGCTACAATAACTTTTTGGCCGGCGGCTACATTTGGTGCGCCGCAAATTATTTGCAATGGCGCATCTTTATTTATATCAACTTTTGTTATTTTAAGTTTATCGGCATTCGGATGTTGTTCGCAACTCAAAACTTCACCTGTAACAAGCCCTTTCAATCCTCCTTTAAAATTTTCGTAAGGTTCAAGTGCTTCTACCTCGAGGCCAACAGAAGTTAAAATTTCAGATAATTTTTGCGGTTCAATTATTTCGGGTAAATATTTATTAAGCCAGTTATAAGATATCTTCATAAAAATCAATTAATGCAAAAATAGACTTTGAAATAAGAGAAGAAAGTGAAATTTTAAACTTAAACGATACAGCTTTTTTTAAAAACTAAGCATGTTTTTTATGAAAAAGTTTTTGCACCCATAACTGTGAATATCAGCTTAGAACTTTCTTAAAACTTTTTATTTCTGTGGAAGAACTATAATCTTATAGTGGATAACCACGTTATTTTGTTGGCAAACTGTGCAAACAAGTTTAATAAGTTTAATTGAATTAAAATTTTTTCGTGCCATGAATTAGGCCTTAATTCGTTGCCCCGTTACCGATAACATACAGGTAACACCGGGGCAACAATTGCTTAACATAAAGCAGCTACTTAAAAACCGATTAAATTCTTTTCATATAAAATGGATATTGTTAACCAAAATAAAGACAGAAGAACAAGAAGAAAACCAGCAATAGATCTTAGCACTACCGTTTATGGAAAATTGCCGCCACAGGCCCGCGAACTGGAAGAAGCAGTGCTTGGCGCCATCATGCTTGAAAAAAGCGCATTTGATACCGTTATTGAAATTCTGAAGCCGGAATGTTTTTACACGGATGTAAATCAACGCATATTTAAAGCTTTCCAAAGCCTGGCGCAACAAAGCATGCCGATAGATATGCTTACCGTAGTTGAACAACTAAAAACTTCGGAAGAGCTCGAGGCGGTAGGCGGCCCTTATTATATTACCAAACTTACCAATGCTGTGGTATCCACGGCTAATATTGAAGCGCATTCAAGAATTATTCTGCAGAAATTTATTCAGCGGGAACTAATTCGAATAAGCGGTGAAATAATCAGTGACGCTTATGAAGACAGTACCGATGTTTTTGATTTGCTGGATGACAGCGAAACAAAAATGTTCAGCATTACCAATAATTATCTTAAAAATAATTATGAAGATATTGGCAATGCATTAGCCAAAACCATTAACCGCATTGATGAACTGCGCACCAAAACAGAAGATATATCCGGCGTTCCGAGTGGCTTTTCAAGCCTTGACCGTGTAACCTATGGCTGGCAGCCAACCGATCTTATTATACTGGCGGCAAGGCCATCTGTGGGAAAAACAGCATTTGCTTTAAATCTTGCCCGCAATGCAGCTTTATCTCCAAATAAAGAAAAAAGAACCGCTGTTGGCTTTTTTTCACTTGAAATGAGCTCTTCACAATTGGTGCAGCGTATTTTGTCGGCGGAAAGTGGAATAGCGATGGAAAAGATTGCCCGGGGCAAGCTGGAAGATCATGAATATAAACAGCTTCACGTAAAAGGCGTTCAAAGTTTAGAACAGGCTCCTATTTTTATTGATGATACGGCAGCTTTAAACATTTTTGAATTCAGGGCAAAAGCGCGCCGCCTCGTAAATAAGCATAATGTTGGTATTATAATTATCGATTACCTGCAGTTAATGAGCGGCACTGCCGATCGCGGTTCAAACCGTGAACAGGAAATAAGCACTATTTCCCGTAACCTGAAAGCGCTTGCCAAAGAATTAAACATACCAATAATTGCATTGAGCCAGTTAAGCCGTGCCGTTGAAACGCGTAAAGAAAGCAAGATGCCTCAGTTGAGTGACCTTCGTGAATCCGGCGCTATTGAACAGGATGCCGATATGGTTATGTTTATTTATCGTCCGGAATATTATGAGAACTTTTCCAATGAGCATGGCGAAAGTACCCGCGGGGAAACACATATAAAAATAGCAAAACACAGGAACGGCTCGCTTGAAACCATAAAACTCCGCGCCCTGCTGCACATACAAAGATTTGAAGAATGGGATGGCGATAGTGGCCCTGCTTTATCTTCCGGCGGTAATTGGAAGCCGCTTGGCCCACAGCCTTCGCAAACAGGTGATGATAATAATGCACGCCTCTTTATACAAAAGGGCAGCCGCATGAACGATGATACTTTTGGTGAAGATGAAGACCCGTTTTAGCAAACAGCTTAGTTAAAAATATCGCTGCTAAAGTGTTTAAAGGCTTCCATAGCGCCCATGTATTCGCAGGTGCGGGCGCCGGCTTTATTGGCATTAAAGATTATATTTTTCCAGTTATCGAAAGATATTTCATCCAAAGCCGTTTGTATTTTACTTAACTGGTATAACACAGCGCCAACAAATGCATCGCCGGCGCCGGTTGTATCAACAACCTTTACATGAATGCTGGGCACTGTAACAATTTCATCATTTACAATCAACAGAGTGCCTTCTTTCCCGATAGTTATTGTAAAAACGGCGTTCGTTTTTTCTCTCAGAATTTTTATAGCATCTGTTACTGTTGCTGCTCCGGTTATTAACAATGCTTCTTCTTCACTTACTTTAAAGAAATTACAGCTTTCTATAAAGTTCCAGGACTGGTCAATAAACGACTGTACATTATTTTTAAAGAGCAAGTGGCGATAATTAGGATCAAAGCTTACATATAAATTTCGCTGAAGCGCTTTCTGCATTAAGCCCTGGTAAGCAATCTGTAAAGGCCCAGGCAGAAAGCCCGTTGCAGAACCAAAATGAATAATGGAAAATCCATCAAGATTAATTGCCTCCATTTCAGACCTGTTTAACTGGCCATCAGCGCCGCGGTTAAATACAAAATCACGTTCGCCGTTTTCCATTAAAGAAACAAACGCAAGCGTGGTGAAGTAATGATTATCCTGCAGCATCCATTTTGTTGAAACCTTAAAATCCTGCATCACTTCTATAAGGTGTTTGCCA
>JAEWJV010000284.1 GCA_023386395.1 Bacteroidota bacterium | reverse complement strand
CTTATAACCCGCCAATAAACCCACATTGTAACCCAATGGCCGTGTGCTTTGATATTTTATAAAGCTTAAATCAGCTCCGGCAGCTAACCCTGCATAGAAATAATGATTGTTGCCCTTAGGGCTTTTAATTATTTTTTTTGAAGTATTGCCTGTATTAACCTGCGTATTATCCGTCTCTGTTTTTGTTTTGGATAAACCGGGAAGATTGTTTTGTGTAATAGCCTGTTGTTCACTCTTATTCGAATCAAGCGTATCATTATTGGCAACACCGTTACTTGCTGTTGGTAAGCCAGCCCTGTTTTCTTTGGGCTGATTTGTCAATGATTGATTGATGGCAGGTTCATCTTTAACCGGTGAAGGATGAAAAGCCGTTATATTATTCGTTGCCGGTTGCCTGCCGCTTTGTGTTATAATAATTTTATTGCTCCGGCTGTTTTTGTTTTGATTGTCGTTTACAATAAGATCTTCATCACTATTATTAGCTGGTGCGGCTTTTACCTGTTCTTTATCTGCTGTGGCAGGTTGTTGGTTGTTACTTAATTCCTGTTTTATCTGCGCTTGATTTTTGACAGTTTCATCATGTGGTGCAGTTTTAAATTTATTGTATTCATTACTTGCTATCCAGCCTAACGGAATAAGCAGCAACCACCAAAAGGCAAAGCGGCGCCGGCGCTTTTTTTCTGCAACAGGCGGCAATGGCGGTTCAGTTGCATGCACGGCATTATATACAGCATTCCAGTCGGCTGCTTTGCCGGCATCAATGTCGTAATTCTCTGCAGCTTTACGCATCATTTCATCCATATCGTCTTCCTTCATGTAAAGCATAATACATTGCCTTTGTCATCTTTTACTAAATATTTTTGAAGAAAAGCCCTTGCCTTTGAAAGGTTTGATTTTGATGTGCCCACGGAAATGCCAAGCATGTTGGCTATTTCCTGGTGGGTATATCCATCAATCACATAAAGATTAAAAACAACTTTATAAGCCGGGCTCAGTTTTCTCACCAGCTCCACCAGCTCTTTATATACAAGTTTATTCTCGCCACTGTTATTCACTTTTAAGTATTCCCCGTTTTCATTATGCGGTTTCCCATTAGCCGCCACGAGGTTTTCCCTGCCCATAAAATCAATAGATGCATTTATTACTATCCGCTTTATCCATGCAAGCAGCATTGTTTCCACATGATTATGATCGCGTATCTCGAACTTTTGAAGGTTCTTAAAAATCTTTACAAAAGCATCATTGGCAGCAAGCGCGGCGTTATCAAAAGAATGCACATAACGATAGGAAATACGCAGTGCATACGGAAGATATTTCTCATAAAACAGCTTCTGGCACTTTGCATCATTTTCCATGCAGCCTTTCATTATGTATAAAAGATCATTCAATCAGCGCAAATATTTTGATATACTTTATTTAACTGCCGCCTTTGCAAAACAGTTGCTTTTATATTAAAAAATTATTTGACTTATCCGGCTACAAGCATCCATTTCATGGCAGCTTCATCTTAATCCTGCGTACGGCTTCATTCAGCTATTACAGCAATAATTTCAAAGCAAGGTTTCTCCATTCTTCATCCGGGCTTATAGCAGGCCGTTGTGCATTGGCGCGCCTGTACCAGTAATCTGCATTCCAAATGTCTCCTTCTTCCCGGTGCAGGTAAGCATGCACCCGGCAGGAGTTTTTATCATCCAATGCATCAATTAATGAATGGGCTTTATTCCAGTTGCCTTTGGCATCCCACCACAAAGCCTGAACATATAAGGGCAGGTTTGAGGCAGGCGCTTCATCGTTTTCAATAGTTAATATAAATTCATCGTAGGTCATAATCAGTGCAAATTAAGGTTGGAAAAACCAATGCTGCATGATATGCCGCTTAGCAGCAATAATATGCCCGCACTGTTTAAAAACCCTTTGCCCCAGGCCTTTGATCCCAGCAATATAATTAAGATGCCCAAAACCAAATCTATTAAGCCGCCTGACAGGCAAACAAGCCCTAATATCAAACCAAACCCATCCCGGTAATTAACTGCTCCGCAAATAATACCAATAAGTACAACGATACCGCAATTGATGGCTGTAATCTTATAAGCAAGTTTCCAGTTATTCATATATCTATAGTTTATGGAGCAATGGCCTGCGTTCATTTTGTAATTGTGTTACATACATTTCCTTTTCATCCCTGTAAAACATATTCATGGTTTCAAATGGAATAATGCGGCCATCTTTATTTACAATATGCACACAACTTTTTTTAATAGCCCGCACATCAAAATCATAGGCATCAATAAAGCGCATAATAATGATGCGGAACAGGTTCTCATAACTCAACCCCGGCGCATGAATTTGCGGCAAGCAACAAAGCAGCTCTTTAAAATCATTTTCCACGCGGTCAACCGAAATGCCTGTGCTGAAAATCTTAAGCATGTGCGCATGCAGTTGCTCATCCTGCTCATACACAATTGTATTGCGGCTGTTGTTTAAAAGATGTGCAGGGTTCACATAACGTGTCATTGGGAAAACCTGCCCTGCAAGTTTTAATGCATAACCCATTACCAGTGCATCAGGATTGCAGGGAACAGGAATAAGATCATTTGGCTGAAACACATTTGTTTGTTCCAATATTTTTTGCCGCACATCTGTCATCGTAATCCTGTCAGTTGAGGGATTAAAATGCTCCAGCCTGCCGGCAATTTGCGTAGGTTGAAATGTTACGCCCCTTACACATGGTTGTTTTAAAGCAAAGTCAATTATTTCCCCAATCTCATCATCATTTACGCCTTTTTGTAATGTAACGACAAGCGTGGTGGAAAGATTAAATTCATTCAGATGTTCCAGGGCTTTCTTTCGCACATCCGTTAAGTCTTTGCCACGCAGTTGCAGCAATGCTTCCAGCCTGAAAGAATCAAACTGCAGGTAAATTTCAAAGTCGGGCATATACGAGGCGAGCCGCCTTACGAACGCTTTATCTTTTGCTATGCGGATGCCATTTGTATTTACCATTAAATGGCGGATAGGTTTGCTTTTTGCAATATCCAGTATCTCAAAAAAATCAGGATGCACAGTTGGCTCGCCACCGCTTATCTGTACCACATCCGGCGTGCCTTCATTGGCAACAATTATATCCAGCATTTTCTCAACTTCTTCAATCGTTCTATGCTTTCCATAATGTGGTGAACTCATGGCATAACAGGTGGGGCAGGTAAGGTTGCAGCGGTCTGTAATTTCAACAATCGTCAAGCAACTGTGTTGTTCGTGGTCAGCGCATAACCCGCAGTCGTAAGGACAGCCATACAAAGTTTTTGTATTGAAATGTAAAGGCATTTCGCTTGGCTTATTGTAGTTGCGGATATTCTTATAATATTCAACATCGGTTGCTATCAACACTTTTTGAAATCCATGTTCCGGGCAATTCTTCAGCATGAAAACATTATTGTTTTCAAACACAATTTTTGCGTCAATCCTTCTTAAGCAAACCGGGCAAAGGCTTATTGTAAAATCGTAGTAGGTATATGGCCGTTCAGGCATAAAAAGTATATGTATTATAAAGATAAATGTTCTGTTTATTGTTTGTAAAAAGAACCGGGTATTGGCATAAAGAAACAGGTTATTAAAAACTGTCTGAGCGAAGCCGAAGACAATGAGTGTTGAGCGAAGTCGAAACAATTTTATAATAACACCCCTGCATAAAGGCAGGTTATTTAATGCTGCAATAATTTTTGCGGATGAATAATATACCTGTAATAATATATTAAGCCAAGCAGCCCTGTTATTTGTATGGTGGAAAGGCCAATGCTGAAAGTATAATGCGGTTTTATAAAATCAAGCATTAAGCGGAAGAAACAATAAGCGATCATAAATATTTTAAACCGCGCACCGTTTTGCAGCGTATATTTTTTTCCAATTTGAACGAGCACCATCCATAGCAGTATCAAAAAAATAATTTCATATAAAGCCACAGGATGCCGGTAATAACTATCGCCCAAATGCATACCCCATGGAAGGTTTATTGGCAATCCGTATGTTTCTTCATAAATACCCATGCTAAAACAGCCAATGCGTCCTATGATCAAAGCCAGTATAATAGGATAAGTAAATAAATCGCCGGAAGCTGTTTCTTCATGTATGATCTTTTTTACCAGCTCAACGCCAATAAGACCGCCCAATAAACCGCCCAGGATTGTTTTGTTTGAATAGAAATAAAACAAAAAATTTCCAGCCTGTACTAATGCTGCGGGATTTTCCAAACCACCAATTAACCTGCTGCCAATAAAAGCACCCAGTGTTGCACCGATTATGATGGATAAACGGTTAGGCGCTTTAATTATATCGCCCCGTTTTCTCTTTAAAAACAAGTAATACTGAAAGCCAACAAACAAGCCTGCAAATTCAGTAATGGTATGCAGCAAAATATTACTGTTGCCGATTGTTATGGTTACAGGAAATTGCAGTTATGTTGTTTTAGATAGTTCAGCGCTTTTCAATCCTATCATAAAAGCCGCCGTAATTATTCATTATTACATTTTCTTCTTTAAAAAAATTCATCGGGAAGCCCAGGTCAGTAGCGCTTACTTCATCGAGATGCTGCATGTCTTCTTCCGGAATTGTAACGTCAACCGTTTTTAAATTCTGTTCAAGTTGTGAAAGCTTTGTTGCGCCTACAATTGGAATAACAGAAAGTGGCTGCTGCATTGTCCATTTTAAAGCCACATGCGATGGTTCAACACCTAACTTTTCTGCAACTGCTATTACTTCTTTTGTAATATGTTGGCTGTTTTCATTTAACCTGTTGCTGCCTTCTTTTATTCTTCCAAAATCACCGCGTAAATATTTACCGGTTAATGCGCCGCCAGCCAGGGGCGCCCAGGGCGTTACCGTCATTCCGAAATGTTTAGCCATGGGCAACAATTCACGTTCAGGTGTGCGCTGCAATAAGCTGTATTCAACCTGCAATGCAATAAACTGGCTCCAGCCCATTAACTCTGCCATAGTATTGCTTTTAGCCACTATCCATGCAGGTGTATCACTTATGGCTGCATAATTAACCTTGCCCTGTCTTATAAGATCATCCAGGCCGCGTAATACTTCATCAACAGGTGTGAGATCGTCCCATATATGCAGATACAAAACATCAATAAAGTCTGTCTGTAACCGTTGCAGGCTTGCTTCCACACTGCGCATCATATTCTTGCGGTTATTGCCGCTGGCATTGGGATTGGTTTTGTTATCATGCAAAGAATACTTTGTGGCAATCACAAAATAGTCGCGGTCGCGGGCATTTATAAATTCACCGATTATCTTCTCGCTGGTACCAAACTTGTAAATATTTGCTGTATCTAAAAAGTTACCACCTGCTTCTGCATATTTTTCCATTATGGCAAAGCTGGCTTCTTTGTCTGCACCCCAGCCGTTTTCTGTTCCAAATCCCATGGTACCAAGACATAATTCCGATACCTTTAAACCGCTCCTGCCAAGTAATTTATATTTCATTCGTGCATATTTATTTTTTTAGTCGTTCCATGAAACCCGCTATGTAGCTGTCTGCATGAAAAAATTATCATGCTGGTTTCATACACTACAAAAATAATAAAGCATTTACAGGTTTAAACAATTAAAGCCTGGTGAAAAGGTAGAGACATTCTGGTTAACCAAGTAGTGAAAGGCCTGATAATAAAAAAAGCCCCAAACGGGGCTCATAATGCTTTAAGATGCGCTTTCTGTGCCTGTATCTCCGGGCGTTGACACTTCAGGCGCTGGCTGAACATCGGTAGTTGTTGGTGGTAATTCAGGTTGTTGAGGTTCTGCGGCTTTAGGTGCAGCTTTTTTGGGAACAGCTTTCTTAGCAGCTTTTTTGGGAGCCGCCGC
>JAEWJV010000281.1 GCA_023386395.1 Bacteroidota bacterium | reverse complement strand
CTTTTTCAACTTCCTTACCGTTTACAATAACACCCGGGATTTTTTTGCTGTTTGATATAATCATCCTTAATGTCCCGTCGGGCTCAATAATCCTGATTTGTTGTGCCTGTATTTGATCAAAAACCTTTATAGAACTTTCGTTTTTGTAGAACACAAATACCAGGAAGAGCGTGGCTAAAATGGAGTAAATAAGCAGGAAGATTTGAATTACCTTTTTCATATCTTTTACGTAATACGTTTTTTGAATAAATAATGTTACACGGGTGAGTTTGTTTAAACCACAGATAGAGAGGCATTCGATAAAGCGCTGCATAAAAACGCAGCTCGCACAGCTATTACTTTAGAGGATGACCTTACAAAAGATCAATTATTGTGCTTAGTAATGTGATTAGGTTAAATGAAGTAGGGCTATTGCTTTAAAAAATATATAGATAGTTGTCATACGTTTCGCGTTCAACAGCGCTTTTATTGTTCACCCTTCGGGCACAATGAGAGTTTAGTTATTGGTGTAGGCAAGGATTTACTTAGTGCTTTTTAATTTAGAAAGAATTTGTTGGGCATTTTATTCTTAGGATTCTATTCTAATGATTTTTTATAAACTTCCCTGGCTTTTTGTTTATCACCCATCTTCAACAAATAATCTCCAAAACTGTCAAAACCATTTGAACTTTTGGGATATTCAATAGTGTTGTAATTGAAGATTTTCAATGCTTCCGGGTATTTCTCTTGAGCCATCAGCTGATACCCAAATTCATTTATTCCGTCTTCGTAGAAATTATCAATTAAATATTGGGAGATGGGGTTCTTTAAAAAGGCAATGATTTCGTCAACTGTTTTGCCTTCATCATAAAGCTGCTTCATTGTTTTTGGTAATGGCATACCATCCCTTTTATGACATGTTACAAGATTGAATAAGGCCCGCGGTATTTCTTGTACCCAATTTCATCAGCAAATTTTGTCGGTGGCTGTCTATCGACGCCTTATTTAACCGGTACCATACAAATACAGGAGTAAGCAAGTAGCCAATAAGCTTCGTTTATGGTTAAAACGAGGAATGAAATATAGCATAAGGTCTTGATTAATGTTTATTGGCAGCGCATTAAACGAATTCGCGTAAAAGCCGTATCTTAACCATCCAATATTCAAATGCTATGCTGCGGCATGAAAAACCGGTTGGCGTATGAACGTTCAATTCTTTTATCCTGATGGCGGACAGGTAGATCTCCGGGAGACAAACAGGAGAGCGTACCGCGGGCCGATGCTGCCCGGCGGGGATATGCACCAAGGCCGCTCGTGGGCTGCCGTTATAACGGTGCAGGAATTCCGGGGCGGCCTGGTAAATATCGGACACCGTTTGCTGGACATATTTAGCAAACTCAAGCTATCAGTCCGGGAGCCGGAAGGGATGAGGCTGGAAGCTATTTTAAGCGGAGAAGCTTTTATCTCTGCGGGTGGTGGTAAGAGAAAATTCAGGGCAGGGGAGTACCGCATCACCAATACGCCGCTCTTCCAATCGCTTTTCAAAAAAGACACGGCCTGCAGCATGTTTATTTCTTATTACCCTACGCCGGTCCTGCAGCAATTGGGTGTAGATATCGCTCCGTGCCCGCCACAGCGTATGCCTCACGGCATGGCGACCCTCATCCACGAAATGCTGCGCAACCCTTACGCCGACCTGCTGCTTCAATTCTACTATGAAAACTGTGTACGGGAATTATTATTCTTTCATCTTACAAAGCACCGCACGATACCGCCGGACGAACTAACCGATAAGGACACGCAACTGATTTACGAAACCGACGCCTTTATGGCGGCCAACCTGCAGGAACATCATACCATTGAAGCGCTTGCCCGCATGATGAACACCAACAGCCTGAAGCTAAAAGAGGGGTTCAGTAAAGTGTATAACATGGGTGTTTTTGAAAGGCTGACCTTCCGCCGCATGGAACATGCGAAGTTATTGCTGGAAACAACCGATATGCGCGTTAAAGAAATTGCGCCACTTGCCGGCTATGGCAGCACAGCCGCTTTTATTCATGCATTCAGGAGGATATTTGGCCTGACGCCCAGGGAGTGGCAGCAGCAGGCCAAATCTGACGGTGGGCCAGACGAGTAAGTATAAGCCATAAGGCGGCATCGTTACATTCAATTTTGATTATTACGAAATTATTCTTAGCTTAGTCCTTTAAGGGTTTAGGGTTGAAAATTTCCTGCCATTCCTGGCGGGAAATTCTATTTTAAGGAGACCTCCTATTTTTACCGACATAGACGAATGTTGAATTTTTAATATCCTGAAGTATCTCTGCCAGGTTGATCATCTGCCCCTCGTCCATCAGTTGCGAAAAGTGTTTGTTCAATTCCAGCACCGGATATTTATCTATTACGTCTATCATGCGCAATATATCATTGCCATTTAAATTGCCGGGCGGAGCAATAACGAGATCGAAAAAATTCTTATCAACCAGCAGGCCTGCAAAAGACTTCGGATCATTAATAAACGAAGGGGATATATTACCTGTTGTGCAGCTAAACAAAATTGCGGTGCGGGATTTTGTACGACCCTTTCTTACAGGCAATGCCTTTAATTCTTCCATATTCAATACAGACGAACCGAAATAAATATTTTCACCATCGCTGTGTGCTACTATGAAAAGAAAGTCATTATCACCTGTCGTAATTTCCTGTATCAATTCATCCTTGTTCTTGATAACGCTGGCATTTTTAGGCAGTACTGGATCGTTGACATCCTTATATAAACTTTGAAGCATCCCTGTGTAAGCCTCATCAAAGGATTGAAATACGGCTTCTTCCCCCGAATCAGGCGTGCCGTTTAAAAACGTAAGCTTTGTTCCCGTTATTTTTTTACCGGCAAGCCGTTTGATCGAAATTTCTGTTTGTTCAAACGATTTTTGCCAACCGGGTTCCCTATGTATTACCGTAGTTTTATTCAGTCTTGCTTTATCTGCAATCATACTGCTTATGCCTGAAGCATCATCACCGTAGATGTATATTGTTTTTACAGAAGGGTCTTTAAAGAATAAATCGAAGTAAGCATCCCGTTCTTTTGCAGTTGCGCCGGTGAAGTTGAACAGGCCACCATTTACGCCTTTGGAAGCGGGGTTTTTGTAATGATAACCCACGTAAGTACCGGTTTCTGTTTTGCAAACGGTCAAAAACCTGGAATCCCCGAAAGCTTCATTTTTTTTGTTATCAAAACTTGCAAAGAAGCCATTGTAAAAGTCAGCGATGTTATTAACTTCCTCTTCGTTTGTAATGTGAATGCGTTTTGATATTGCCAGGCTGTTACCATGATTAAATTCGAGCCTGCTGACGAACGGACCTTCATTAAGCGCAATAAATTTTGATTTGTATCCTTCAAATAGTTGCTGCCTGGAAAGCTCGAGCACTTCCGCATTGCTGAGGTTAAAGGAAAACGGCTTTTTTAAGGCATTTAATGCGGCCCGCTTTGTCTGTGCGCCAAACCTGCCGTCTGCCTGCACCCGATAACCCAGTTTTTGTAATTCTTCCTGCACGGCAACTGTTGTCTCGCTATAGGCCAGAGTAGGTTCCGTATAGGCTTTTTCTATAGATGGAGTACCAAGGCTGCCGACGAATGTTTTCAGTTCGTCAGCATTCATATATTTTACCCTTATTTTTTCCCAGGCAGGCGCTCTCATTATATACGTGTTAAGCTTATTTCGCTCCGTCTCGTTTAACTTACCCAGGGCGTGGCTATCAAAGCCTTCCAAGTTAGCAGAACCGGTGTGCCAAGAACCAGTGGGGTAGCTGCCGGAAGTCAGGGTGCGTTTACTTTCTTCCAAATAACGGGCGGCTGCCCTGGCGGCGGCTTCTCTTTCCCACTCCCTGACAGCTGCTTTGGCAGCAGTTGTTTCCCCGGCCTCCCTTACAAATAGTTTCCCGAGAGCACCCCATTGGCATTGTACCTGGTTATTATAACAAATAACAAGAAGTACTGAGAAAAATAGAGCTTTATTTTTCATACGGGTTATTTTAAGATGTTATGGTATTTCGATCTGATCAAACGTATGCTATCCTGCGTACCTATAAAGTATGTTTCCGTTTTTGCTGTGCGTGGTTACCAATCGCCCTTTTAACAGTAAACGAGTCAATACCGGCCTTAATTTAACCGGCGTCATTGTCCCCAGCAATTCAAAACCGCTTTGCCGGCCACCCCATTTCTGAATACGTAAGGGTGAAAAATACCAGCGGTTATACTTAGACAAAAAGGCGATTATAACTTCGTCCAAAGAACCG
>JAEWJV010000250.1 GCA_023386395.1 Bacteroidota bacterium | reverse complement strand
TCTTTACCCAGGCCAAATTCCGGAAACTTCTCATGGCGGAACATCATGACCTGCGGCGTTAGCTTGCCAATTAAAATATTCACCACATATTCGGCGGGAAATTTTTCATCGAGCGCCTTAATTACTTTCAGCGCTTTTACCACTTCATCTTTTGTTTCTATTTTTTCTTTGGGGTGAAGACAGTTATCGCAGGCGCCGCAGTTTTCTTCTTCTCTTTCTTCGCCAAAATAATGCAGCAGTATCTTTCTCCTGCACACGGAGCTTTCGGCGTAAGCAACAGACTCATTTATTAACTGCGCGCCCACTTCGCGTTCGCTTAGCGGCTTATCGCGCATTAAATGTTCCAGCTTGCTCACATCTTTATGCGAATAATAAAGAATACATTTTCCTTCCAGCCCGTCGCGGCCGGCGCGGCCTGTTTCCTGGTAATAATTTTCTATTGATTTAGGTATGTTGAAGTGAATAACAAACCGGATATCGGGTTTATCTATACCCATGCCAAATGCAATGGTGGCTACAATTACCTGCACATCTTCATTCAAAAACTGGTCCTGCCTTTCGGCCCTTAGTTTGGAATCAAGGCCGGCATGATAGGCAACGGCTTTAATATTATTAGCCATCAAAACATCAGCAAGTTCTTCGGTGGTTTTGCGGTTAAGCGTATAAATGATGCCGCTTTTGCCCGCCATATTGGTGATGAAACGAACGATGGATTTTACGGTTTGTTCTTTCTTAACCTTCGGCTGAATTTCATAATAAAGGTTAGGGCGGTTAAAAGACGATATAAAGATATTCGGATTACGAAGGCCGAGGTTTTTTACAATATCGCTCTGCACTTTAGGCGTTGCCGTGGCGGTTAATGCCACTACTGGAATTTCATCATTGATGGAATCCATCATTTCCCGCAGCCGCCTGTATTCAGGCCTGAAATCGTGGCCCCATTCTGAAATACAATGCGCTTCATCCACCGCAAAAAAGGAAATTTCCAATGCCTTAAAGAAATCAAGGTTTTCCTGTTTGGTTAAAGTTTCGGGCGCCACGTACAGCAATTTTGTTTTGCCGGTTGTGAGGTCGTCCTTTACTTCCTTTATCTGGCCTTTATTAAGTGATGAATTGAGAAAGTGTGCAACGGTATCGTTTTCGTTATAGCCTCTTACCAGGTCAACCTGGTTTTTCATTAAAGCTATAAGCGGGCTTACAACTATGGCACAGCCATCAAGCATCATGGCCGGTAACTGGTAGCATAAACTTTTGCCGCCGCCTGTGGGCATTATTACAAATGTATCACGGCCGCTGAGCAGGCTGTTTATAGCTTCTTCCTGTGCCTGTTTAAATTGTTCAAATCCAAAATGATGTTGTAATGCAGCGAAAATGTCGTGGTTGCTGTTTGATTTTTTTTTGGTTTTTCCAGAAACTGTTTTTTTTGCAGTATTCTTTTTCTCAGTCAAGCCTTCAGTTGACTCTTTTGCAAGTGATTTTTTTGCCATTGTTCACAAATTTCCGTCTCTCTTTTTTTTAAACGGGAGCTCTATAAAAACTCTTAAGGTACAAATTCCAATTTATTTCCCAAAATCTGCCCGTTAAAACGGGCTGTCATCAGGTAACTTCTTCAGATGGTGGAAACAAAAATAAGTTATAATAAGTTTTTGTTAATGCTTAATTCGTTAAAGTTGTTTGCAGGTATTTATATCACTATAAAACAAGAATGTACTTTTGCGTGTTATGGAAACAAGCGCACAACGTTCTGCACTTTATACTATAGAACAGGAAGCGAATGCTATTGCCAATCTTAAAAACTTTATAGACGATTCTTTTGATAAGGCTGTGAATGTTATCCGCCAGGCAGGCGGCAGGGTGGTTATTACCGGTATAGGTAAAAGCGCAATAGTTGCCCAAAAAATTGTGGCAACATTAAACTCTACCGGAACGCCTTCTTTGTTCATGCATGCCGCAGATGCCATTCATGGCGACCTGGGTATGATACAGGAAAAAGATATTGTTATCATACTGAGTAAAAGCGGCGAGAGTGATGAAATAAAAGTACTTGTTCCCTTAATTAAAAATTCAGGCAACATTATCATTGCCATTGCCGGCAATAATGTTTCTTTTCTTGCCAGGAATGCTGATATCTTTTTAAATACAACAGTGAGCAAGGAAGCTTGTCCCAACAATCTTGCGCCAACAAGCAGCACAACGGCACAAATGGTTATGGGCGATGCCCTGGCTGTTTGCCTTATGCAGCTAAATGGTTTTGACAGTAATGATTTTGCAAAATTTCATCCTGGTGGCAATTTGGGCAAACGGCTTTATTTAAGGGTGAGTGATATTTATACAATGAATGAAAGCCCTTCCGTTAAAGATGATGTTTTATTTAAAGATGTCATCTTTTCCATATCAGATGGCAGGCTGGGCGCTACGGCTGTTTTAAACGATAATAATAAAATAACAGGCATTATAACAGACGGCGATATAAGAAGATTATTTGAGAAGACGGATAATGTAAAGCATTTAAAAGCATCTGAAATTTCAAAGGCAAATCCCAGGACCATATTGAATACGGCGCTTGCAGTAGAAGCGCTTGAAAAAATGAACAGCAACAGCATTACGCAATTAATAGTTGTGGATGAAAATGATTTTTATCTCGGTTTTATACATTTGCACGATCTTATTCGTGAAGGAATAATTTAATACTTTAGCCCCGCAATGAACAAACATAACTACGTAGCTATTTTAGCTGGCGGTTTAGGTACAAGATTTTGGCCTAAAAGCCGTGCCTCTTTTCCAAAACAGTTTTTAGATATTCTTGGTACCGGTGAAACGCTTATACAATCTGCCTATAACCGCTATGCATCTTTTATAAGGCCTGAAAATATTTACATAGTAACTTCAAAAGAGTATGTGGATATAGTTAAAGAACAATTGCCGCAGTTAAATACTGCAAACATACTGGCAGAACCCAGCAGGAAAAATACAGCTCCCTGTGTGGCTTATATTGCCTCTAAACTTTTACGGGAAGACCCGGAAGCTTCGCTGATTGTTGCGCCAAGTGATCACCTGGTTATTGATGTTAACATCTTTAAAAAACTAAGCCTGCAGGCCTTGGAGTTTGCCAAAAATAATAATGCGCTTGTAACGCTGGGTATAAAGCCAACCTATCCAAATACAGGCTATGGTTATATACAATACGACCTGGGCACTGTGCAGGATGATAATGTGTATGATGTAAAAACATTTACTGAAAAGCCTGATCTTGAATTGGCCCAAACATTTTTAGCAAGCGGTGATTTTTTATGGAATGCCGGTATTTTTATATGGACCGCTAAAGATGTATTAGCTGCTTTTGAACAATTTCAACCGGAGATGTACGAATTATTTGCAGCGGAAAAAGATAATTTTAATACGCCTGAAGAGAAGAATGCACTTCAGCGCATTTATCCTTTATGTGTAAGCATTTCCATTGACTATGCCATTATGGAAAAAGCCGAAAATGTATATGTTATTCCTGCCGACTTTGGATGGAGCGATCTCGGCACCTGGAACAGCGCTTATACTAATCTCGAAAAAGATAAAAAAGGCAATGCCATAACGGGCGAACATGTTATAGCTTTTGATGTGAAAAAC
>JAEWJV010000111.1 GCA_023386395.1 Bacteroidota bacterium | reverse complement strand
GCCATGCAAAAGGGTTATACCAGTTGAGCATGCAGATAAATTCGGCGATGATAACATCAATCGTATGGCTTTGCTGCGCATGAACCATTTCATGCTGAATAATATCGTTTAATTCTGCAGGTGTATGCCGGTTCCTGTTCACATAAATATTCCTGCCGAAAGAAAAGGGCATAATATCTATATCCAGGTGATATAGTTTTATGTTATCTGTTGCATAAATTAAAACCGCATTGGCAGTTGTTTTCCTGAAAGAAATTAATTGCATCATAAAATGCAAGAGACAAACAATCATACCGCTTATAAACAAGGTAATCAACACAACAGGAACTGGGTTATTGCTTTCATCCGGCATATAAGCAAAAGCATTCACCGGAATAGAAGGCATATTATTAATAATGCCTGATGTGCTTATAGTTTGCGGCGTTACAAAATAATCGAGCTTTAACAATGGAATAATAAATGCAAACAAGCCTGCAGTTAATAAATAAAAGCGATTGTTTTTATAACTGGTGAGCCTGCTTAATAACAACCAATAAAAAAGCCAGGCTGCTGCATAAACAGCCGTTATTTTTATCATGTATTCAAATAATGTTTGCATACAATTATTTTTTATCGTGTTCAATCATATTGATAATATCCTGCAGGTCTTTTGGTTTTAATTTTTTTTGCTGCACAAAAAAGTTCACCATTTCTTTATAGGAATTATTGAAATAGTTGCGGATAAAGCCCTGCATAAATGTTTGCTTATAGGCTTCTTCTGATACGTTGGATGAATAGATGTACGTATTACCTAACAGTTTGCTGGTAACAAAGCCTTTCTTCTCCAAATTTTTAATGGTAGAAGCGATGGTGGTATATGGAGGTTTGGGATCTGGAAATTCCTGCAGGAAAGTTTTTACCGAGCCTTCACCGTATTGCCATATCACCTGCATTAATTCTTCTTCCTGCAATGAAAGTCTTTCCATCTACGAAATTTTCGTAAAACTACGAAATTTTCGTAAAAAACAAAGTTTTATTTGGCTTTGCCGGTTAATGAATACCATTTTAGCAATAATTAAACAATTCATGGTTTGGGTATTGGCATCAGCCTGGCATTTTAAAGCATCTGCCATTATTCATAATTTTAAACAAACAATTCAAACGTTCTTATATTGATAAAAATTTTGAAAGTGAAACATGTAAAACGATTATTGTTTGCAACAATCATTTTTATAACAGGCAATGGATGTATGACGCAGAAGTCTTCAACCACACAGTTAAAAGATAAAATAGCGGCGCAAATTGAAAAACACAAAGGCCGGTTTGCCGTGGCTTTTAAAAATCTTTCAACCGGAGAAGAAATATTAATAAACGAACATGAAAATTTTCACGCGGCAAGCACGATGAAAACACCTGTCATGATAGAAGTGTTTAAACAGGTGCATGCAGGAAAATTTTCCATGAATGATTCTATCACGCTTAAAAATGAATTTAAAAGCATTGTTGATGGCAGCAGTTTTTCTCTCAGTTCCGGAGATGACAGTGAATTGGAATTGTATAAGCATATTGGTGAAAAAAGATCGGTTTACCAACTGATGTACGATATGATAATTGTAAGCAGCAATTTTGCAACGAACCTCATCATTGATCTTATTGGCGCTAAAAATGCTAATGAAACAATGCGGCAAATGGGGGCAAAAGACATACAGGTTTTACGCGGCGTGGAAGATGAGAATGCTTATGAAAAAGGAATGAATAATACTACTACAGCGTTTGACCTTATGCTGATATTTTCCAAAATTGCCAATGGTGAAGTTATAAGTAAAAGCGCCTGTGATTCTATGATCTATATTCTTTCTGATCAGCATTTTAATTCTGTTATACCGGCCAGGCTTCCTAAAGATGTAAAAGTAGCGCATAAAACAGGCTCTATAACTTCAGTTCAGCATGACAGCGGTATTGTATTTCTTCCTGATGGCAAAAAATATGTTTTGGTGCTTTTATCAAAAGAATGGACAGATGAAAAAGATGCGATTGGTTTAATGGCAGATATTTCCAAAATGATTTATGATCATGTAAATAAATAGTTCTTATATTTTAAAACGGGAACAGCTTCTTAAAGGAAATTATTGCTGTAAAATTTTATTATCAAAACGTACCCTGATGCCATAAAATACAGCAGCACAAGGGAGTGACACAACGAAGCTCGATAGAATTACCGAATGCTGATTACATAAAAATCCTCCGGCTATATAAAGGAATGGAAATTAAATATGGGAATGGCACATACTTTGTATTTTTTAAATACAAATTTTCATTATGGAAAAACGCGTAATCGGTATTATACTAACGATACTTGGCATAATAGGCCTAATATATGCTGGTGTTTCATTTGTAAATGGCAAATCGGGCATGTACAATATTAAACTGATGTCTGTATTCGGAATTCTTGGTTTAATATTTTTCCTTTCAGGAATAGGATTAATTCGCAACACAAAAGATAAAGCGACTTAAATCATTGCATGTATGGGAAGATGATTAGATATACTAAAATTTTGGCCTTTCAATGTTGGCTTTTAATCGGTCTCCCAAATCCAAATCAAATTCTTTCGTTGTTTCTTTTGCTATTTCATAACCCGCATCTGCATGGCGGATCACGCCTATGCCGGGGTCATTTCTCAAAACC
>JAEWJV010000095.1 GCA_023386395.1 Bacteroidota bacterium | reverse complement strand
AGCCAAACATGGGCCTGCAAACATGGAAGAATGCACCGGCCGGCAAAATATTAAAAAGCGATATTGGGACCGCCAAAAACTATCTTATTGAGAAAGAAATTAAGGAACTGGAAAGGATTGTTTCTATGTACCTGGATTATGCGGAAAACCAGGCTGCAAGGCAAATACCTATGAAGATGGTTGATTGGGTTGCCCGGTTAGACGCCTTCCTGCAGTTTAATGAATACCAGGTTTTACAGGATGCCGGCAATGTGAGCCATGAGGTAGCGGTAAAGCTTGCAGAAAGGGAATATGAAAAATTCAGGGTGGTTCAGGATCATAATTTTGAAAGTGATTTTGACAAAGCTGTGAAGAAGCTGAAAAGTAAAAAGAAGTGAATATGAGGTTTCAGTTTGCAACCTCAAAGATGTGTACAAATGGAATGAGCGGGATAGAATTGGGTTTAAAAAATAAGTGATTTAAAATTACATCAAATTTAGTTTTATAGTCTATAATTTAAGACATTATCTAACGGGTGATTCATTCTGACATTTGAAATTAATCTTCCTTCAGTAACTAACGATTTTTCAAGCCTATTGGTAATTAATGAAATGTATTCATTAAGACTTTTTGTTCCCTTGATTATATGCCCAACTTGCATAAAATCTGGTAACTCTTTTTCAGCAATATCTTTCAGGGTAAGTATCGATAGTCTTATTTTATCATTATGCTTACCTTCTTCTAAAGGTTTATCTACAATCGCGGCATGCCCATAGCCAACTTCAAATGGCACCCAGTGGGATTTATAAGTCTTTTCTGAAACAACAACCAACATGTGTGAACTTTTCCGGATTCCCTTTTTTATGCTCTCTGTTATTAACGAAGCGTCCCCCGCCACAGCAGCCTGCTGTAAGGCATCATCAAGCTCATCTAAATAATAATCTATTTCAGCATCTTTAAAATAATCAGCAATTTTTCTGCATTCAGGCTTATCTTCTTTTTTATGGCTAAGAAACACACATGGCCTGCTCTTTATTTATTTTGATTCTAAACCCCAATAAAAGTTTTCAAAAATTCCCGCTTTGTTATATCCCTTTGCCATTGCTTATGTCAGTTAGTTAGTGATTCAATAATGATTAATGGAGCTCAAAAGAAAATTTTTAAGTGGCAATTGCTCTACTTACACAAATGCCTATAACACATAATTGCCAACCAAACAATACTAAATAGTTAGATTTATTTTATACCTTTTATAGATTTCTTCGGCTTGGTTGCCGTTATTGTGTACCCAAATTCTAAGAGTAATTCCACTGTTGCACCCGTTTTTAATTCACCGCGGTTATAACGTACTAAGTATGTTCTCAACCTCGAATCTTTTCTTGCGGCTAACTTAAAACCCTCAGAATTTACAAGTTCGGCCATTGCTTTATTTATAGTCATAAGCAAAGCTAAAAATTATTTTAAAAACATGCTACAAAAAGTTGCGTTATACCGCTACATTTTGTAGCTTTGCTTTACAAACAAAAAGAGAGACACAGATTGGACCCTGCGTCTCTCAAATTCAATAACAGTAAAAAGCACTTACTATTATGAACACTTACAAAGTAAAGACAATTAATTTCAGGAACCGCATCGCTCGTTTTCTGAAAAGCAAAAAAGACGGCAACAAATCAACTTCAGTAAAAAGGCCGGCAATCAACAATCTCTATCGCATTAGTTTTGAGAATGAGGGCAAACTACAAACAAACGTAATTGCCAGGTACGACGGCAAAAGCCGCAGCGGATTGTTATACAAGTTTGCGCTCCCTGAATTCTTGAATTCTAAAGGCGTGAAATTAAACCTGGTTTGCCTTTCTGAAATACCGCAGCAAATGCGATTACTTAAAGCAAGTCTGTTTTCGGACCTTTCAAAGGTTGCGTAAGCATATTATCACAAGCCTATTTATTTCAATAATCTTTTAAAAAATAATAATGGAAACCAATCAATTAAAATCGGGTTTTAAGCATGAAGCTATTAAGCAAATCCAGGAGTATAAAGCAAAAGAAAAAAATTATGATCATAGCCGCTTTGTCATGCATTTTTACGACCATTTCATTTATAGTGAGGATGACCCCGCAGATGTCAACAGAGGAAATATAGTTAAGTATGTACTGCTTTGCCAAAAGCTTTTGGCACTGCTTGCAAACCCTGAAGTAAGTTCCAAACTTCCATCGCATTTTCAAGAGGATGCAGGAAATATGTTACTAAACATGATGAACTTTTTTGATTATGTATATGAAGACCCAATCTGTAATATTGAGTTTGATCTATACGATGTTAATAATAACAACCTTTCCGAAGGTGAGTTAATGCAAATCATTGATAATTATAAGGACAAAGCCACCAATAACCCAGCTTAACTATTTTCTTTTTATAACCACATAAATTTTTAAATATGTCAACTACAACAATGGAAACAACAGAAGTATTTGCCTCCAGGGAGAATATACAGCATTGTAAAAACCTCATTAAACAATCTGTATTATCAAAGTACCCAAACTTAAATAAAGATCATTCTGTTACCGGGATCTTATCGTCTCAATTACTTGAAGGGTTTCACAACTTACTTCTTGCAGAAGATGGAAATGTTCAGGATTGGATTTCTAAAATATATGATTATAAAGACCTGCTTCAAAATATGCTGATACTTTTAGGCAAGCCAAATATTGTTGATTTATTACCTGCATACCTGCAAGAGGATGCATCAGCCAGAATAGGAAAGTTGCTTGATTTTTTTCAGTGGTTGGACGATGAATCAACAACTAAGCTTATGGATTTTAAACACCTCAACTTCCTCCCGACTGAAACAGAGGTTGAAAGAGTTATCAATAATTATGAGAATTAAAAAAAATCGAAAAAGAAAAACTGATCAAAAAAACCACTGATCTCCTAATAATCTCTTTACTTTTTCGCAGGAGTTAATTAATCATATTACCTTAGTAATGCAAAGCCCCGGCAAGAATGCCAGGGCTTTTTATAAATTCAAAATGTAATGGACAAAGTTAAGATAAAAGCAGAAGTATGGGAATCATCATGCGAACATTTAGACAAATTGGTTTCATGGGATAAAACAATAAAAGATGTAGCCCGCCCATTAGAATTGGATATATGCATGTCCTTATTGCCTGACCCCGATTTCTTTCAAACATTAAGCCAATTGAATGAAAAAA
>JAEWJV010000051.1 GCA_023386395.1 Bacteroidota bacterium | reverse complement strand
CGCACACTTTCTACGCCATGATAATGGCCATAAAGGCGGTCGTGGCCTTTTTCCTTTGCCCAGCGGCCATTCCCATCCATTATTATGGCAATATGGTTAGGCAGCTTTGTGGGGTCAATTTCGTTTTGAAGATGATCGGGCATAATAAATAGCTCAGGCGCAAAATTAAGAAATAAGAATAAGCGGGTTGAAAGTAAATTGTTTTGTTAAAAAAAATGCTATTTATTTTTAGAGTTGAATATCAACCCAGCTAAAAGCCATCCGGCATAAAAAGTTACACTTGTTTAAAGGAAATTTATGTAAATGATAACGTAGCAATTATTGCCGCCGGGCTTAGATTTAATTTGGAGAGCCGGGCGTCGGGCATTTATAGGAGCTTATATTGAATGATACGCCTAAATGAAACATCACATAAGCGTCTTTCTGCGAACTATTGCCGCGTTGCCTGCCCTTTACGCCGATAGAAGAGCCTAGTTCATAGCTGCGGTCCTGCAGATAATAGGCCGGGTAATCCACTTCGGTGGTATTATCAGCGTGCGTTATCATAAAAGCCTCCGGACCCGCATAGCTGGCGCTCACATCATCGAGGTAATCTGTGTTCGTAAACCTGTAGCCTACTTCAGCAAACACATTCATATTTTCGTTTATGCTGTACTTAAACCCAAATGTAAGCGGAATGCACATAGCCATTGTACCATACTGCTTTCTGCCCGAATCAAAATTCTGGCCTTCTGTGCCCAGCGGGCGAAGGAAATATTTTGTGCCTTGCAAGTAAGCGTAAGGATCGTAGGAAAAAACGCCCACTCCCAAAGAAAGATAAGGTGTAAACTTATAACCGGAAACACCCGGTATAAACCGGAAAAAATTAAAATAGCCGCTCAGGGAGGCTTCCCAAACATTTGTATTAAAGCTGAGGTTTCTTAACCGCTGCGTTTCATTTTTGCTATATACATCGCTGTAAGCCAGAAAAGCATAATCCGCAGCCAGTTTTACACCTACATAATTATTGAATTGCTTTACATAATATACCCCTGCTGAAAAATTCGGGCGGTTTAACGCAGCCCTTGTATTCAGATCGCCAAAATAATGGCCGGCGCCTACAGCAATGCCAAACTCTCCTTCGTTTTTATAACTATCATATAATTGCGATTGCCCAAAACCTTTGCTGCAATACAACAAAATAATAAAAAGACAAAGTTTATTTAACCTCATGCTGGCTGTAAATTAATTGTATAACGCAAAACATTACTATTTCTTGTGTTATTGGTGCAATATAAAGGCTTAATTTCTTTTATCAAGCCCCCAGGTGAGCTTGGTATGCAATGTAGAAAGAAAATTATTTTCATTCAACCGTACAAGGTTAATGGAAAATTTTTCTTTCCGCACGGCAAGCTGCACATCTTTATACACAATTTCCCGGCGGGCATCCATGGCGCAAATAAATTCGTCGCTGCGGCTTTCCACTTCAAAGGAAATGATATAAGAATCGGGTATTACAATGGGCCGCACATTTAAGTTGTGGGGCGCTACAGGTGTAATAATAAAACTGCCTGCTTCGGGAAAAACTATCGGGCCATTGCAGCTCATATTGTAGCCGGTTGAACCGGTAGGCGTAGCTACTATCAGGCCATCGCACCAATAAGTATTTAAAAATTCACCATTTAAATAGGTGTTAACCTTGATCATTGGCGAAATGTCGCGCTTGTGAACAGAAAATTCATTTAAAGCAAAAGGCGCATCAGCAAACAATTGCCTGTCTGCATCCAAATGAATGAGCGTTCTTTTATCAATAACAAAAGTCCTGTTCACCAAAGCATCTACGGCTAAACCAAGCTCATGCTTGCTGATGCCGGCCAGAAAGCCAAGCCTTCCGTAATTAATGCCCAGTATGGGAATGTTTTTATTGCGAACCAGTGTTACCGTATCCAGTATAGTTCCATCACCGCCAAGGCTAATTAAAAAATCAACAGTGCTGTTCAGGTCTTCGTGGCTTGAAAAAAAATCAATTAATATATTGCCAACCGGATTTATAAGTTCCGCCAGTGCGTAATGCAACAACACTTCAATATTATTGGAAGTAAGCCTCAGTACAAGTTCTTCCAGTTCTTCTTTCAGTTCCTGGCCATTACCGCGGCTGTAAATAGCTACTTTCATTTAAATTGTATTATGCATTTGCCTGCTCAAAAGCAAATATCAGTTTGAAGGTTAAAGGTAATAGCTAATATGTAAACGCAGCCCTTATAGATTAAAAGTCGGTATTTAAATGAATAAAGATGCCGCTTTCACCCAATTGATTAAAGCTGTAATCAAATTTAAAGATCACATCATATGGCGCCACAAAATCGATACCCACACCCCAGCTATGCAGCATTTTATTGTTTAGAATGCTGCTGCCCGGATGTTGGTTATAAACATAACCGGCATCTGCAAACAGCTTTCCGTATATCCTGAATGAATAGTCTTCCCTTCTTGCCCCAATACCAAGTTTCTTTGTAAAACTTAATAATTGCTGCTGCAAAGTGGCTCTTCCTGTTATGCCGGCATCGCCATCAATTACATAATATTCATAACCCCGCATGAAAATATTTCCATAATAACCAAACATGCCTTTATTATAAAAAGGCTGGTTAAATGGCAGATTAAGCATGCCGCCTTCCTTAAACTGAATTTGCGTTTTTGGCAAAACAGGAATAGTATAGGTATTGATGGAAGTGAGCTGCGTAAGGTTCATATCTTTTGTTACACCTTTATGCAGAATACTTGTTTCGGAAATGAGGCCTTTGGTAGGATAAAAATTATAATCTGCGTTACTATATCTGAAAGTATAGCCTATATATGGAAACGACGCCTTGCTTTTCCCATTGCCAAAATAATTGGGGTTGAGTGTAAAAACAGTATCGGCAATTTGCTCATACATATATCCGGCCTTTACAATATGCCTTACCCGCAGGCCCGGCCTGTAAATATAATTACCCTCAATTTTTAAGGTTTTACGCATAGAAGAACGATCCTCGGGCCGCAGGAACTGTTGCTTGCTTTTATCTGTTGAATAATTGATATCGCCCTGGTTGCTATAGCCCGCAAAAAACTGATAGCCTTGTTTTAACTGCTTATCAAAAAAGGGCCGTTCATATTTTACAGCCACCTGTTTTGAGTAACCGGTAATGAGCCATGTGGTAAGCTTATCATTTCTGCCCGAAACATTATTATGCAAAAACTTTATACCATAATTTGTTCTTTTTAATGAGTGGTTATACGTTACCCACCAGGTGTTAAAGTTGGCATCTATAAATTTAAAGTAAGGCAGCGGCAGAATATACCAGCGCTCTTTTACAAAAACTGTTATAAAAACAAACTGGCCGTAACTGTTTTCAACATATACGGCAACGTCTGTAAATAAAGTTGTATTAACCAGTTGCTGCCTGCCGGTTTCAAGTTCTTTTTTAAGATCGCCAAGTGCCACATAACTGCCTTGCTGAAAAGGCAGCTCACGCTCTATAATATAAGACTTTGTTTTTTTATTGCCATAGATTGAAATACCAGCGATAAACAAAGTATCGGGCAGGTGATTTTTTGCACTGGTATCACTAATAACCGAATCTGTAATTATGTGGCGGGATGAATCTGTTTGTTGTGCACTAACCGCAGCCGCAAATACAAAACAAAAAAAAGATATTAATAAAATGCGCAACGGCTTCATGTGCAGATTAAGCATAGATAGTAAGGCGGTAAAAATAGGCTATACAGGTAAGATGCATTTAAGAAGCAAAAATATTTAACAAGGTATATAACAGTATAAAACTATACGTTAAGGTAAGTCATAAGGTTGTCGTAGTTTGCCCTGAGATCATTTTCAAACAGCTCTTCGCCAAAATAATAACGAACATTATAATCAAAACGCTGCAGGGTCGCAAGTATGTCTGAAACTTCGGTTTTATTGATCTTAAACGTTACAATAAGCTGCCCTGAAATATGTTCAATATAAGTATTTATCTCTGTTACAAAAGCGTCATTTGTTTCTACCAGACGGCAAAGTTCTCCAATGGAAAATTTGTGTTTTTCAGTTTCAATTACAAACAGGCCGCCGGGTATATCAGTATTTAAAAACATACCCAGGTTTTGCACGAGTGTGGAATGTGTTACAACGCCAATATATTCTTTGTTTGGAGAAAGCACCGGCAGGGCTGTTATACCGGCCTCATTAATAACCTTGAGCGCAGTAAGAAAATGCTGGCTCTGCTGTACACTTATATGTATAAATTTATCGGAAAGATCACTAACCATATCAGCATTTTCAGCTGATAGCAATTCGTTCATGCTTAGCAATCCTTCATAATTATCATTATTAAGAACTGCAAGATGATCGATATTGTTTTGCTGCAACAGGTCTATCGCGTCGTTGATCGTATCATCATAATGCAAAACCGGTATTGATGGCTGTATAATTTCCGATGCTAACATTAATCTATTCTGACAATTTAATTAAAGACAAAAAACCTCAGGCTAAAGTTGCAGCAGACTTTTTAATCTTTGTAAGAAATTCTTCGAGTATTGCATTGAATTCAGCAGGCTGTTCCATCATGGGCGCATGGCCGCATTTATCAATAAACTTTAATTCACTGTTGGGAATAAGCTTGTTAAACTCTTGTGCAACAAAAGGCGGCGTTACCGTATCCTGGTTGCCCCATACCAATAAAGTTGGCTGTTTTATTTGCCCAAGTTCTTCACCAAGGTTATTGCGAATGGCACTTTTTGCAAGCGCAAGTATGCGTATAAGTTGTAAACGGTTATTGCATATCTTATACACTTCATCAATCAGATCGGGTGTGGCTGTTGCAGGATCGTAAAAAGTAACTTCTGTTTTCTTTTTAATATATTCATAATCGCCGCGGCGCGGATAAGAATCGCCCATGCCACTTTCATATAAACCTGAACTGCCCGTTAAAATAAGCGTTTGCACGTTTTCCGGATGCTTAAGAATATGCACCAGCGCTATATGGCCACCCAGGGAATTACCCAATAAGTGGTAATTCTTATAGTCCATTTTTTCAATAAACTTATCAATATACTTTGCAAAGCCACTCACAGAAGTATGCAACAAATCAAGCTCAAACATGGGCAGCATAGGCACGATTACTTTATGCGTTTGCCTGAAATGGGATATTAAGTGCTCGTAATTACTTAAAGCGCCAAACAATCCGTGCAATAAAATTAATGGCTCGCCCTCACCTTCTTCAACGTATTTAAATTTATCCAGTTTTTTAACCTCGTATTGCATTCTTTATTTTATTCTGGTCTTGCAAAGCTATCTAATATTGCTAAAGTAAATATAATTTCCTTTATATAAGCCAATTATAAGAAAGCATTAAGCCTTGTTTTGTGCAACTAACTCAAAAAAATCTGAAAGCTGGCTGAAAACATTTTTAAAGAAAGGTATGATGGCGCCCATTGCATCAATAGCCGTTTGGCCAAACGGTTCTACAAGTGAATAGGTATGGGATGAAGCAATTGCATCTTCTTTAATAATATTCATGTTGGTTAAATAAAAAAGAAGGATGCTGTAAACAAAAAGATAAATAAAAAGATATAAAACAATACCGCCCAATTTATTAAGCCAGCCCAGCATAGCCACTTTTGCAGCCGCCTGTATAAGATTAGCTACTAAACGCACCAGTATAACCACACCGGAAAATACCAGCAAAAACGAAAGAACAGGCAACCATTTTCCACCTATATTAAATGACTGCTGCAACCAGGCGGACATTAAAAAAGAAAGCTTCATGGCTGCAGCCACACCAATAATGATGGCAAAGAACGAAAACACGGCAACTATAAAACCGCGGCTCATCCCTTTAATAATGGCAAGCACAAGCAATATGCAAAAAAATATATCTATTATCATTCAAAGCCTCCACCGCCCGGCGGGTGTTCGTTTTTTAAAGATCATCATTGCAGTGAAACAGCTATTATATAACGCATTCTGCATTTATTTATTGGACAGCAGTTCTTTCACGGCGGCAGAAATAGATTTGCCATCTGCCTGGCCCGCCAGCTGTTTGGTGGCAATACCCATTACTTTACCCATATCAGCCGGTGAAGAAGCGCCTGCCTGTTCTATTATTTTCTTTAAGGCATCTTTCAATTCTGTTTCATTCATTTGTGCGGGCATGAATTTTTCTATTACTTCAATTTCTTCCTGCTCTTTCTTAGCCAGGTCTTCACGAT
>JAEWJV010000603.1 GCA_023386395.1 Bacteroidota bacterium | reverse complement strand
GCCAAAGGCCCTTCCGGCGGGTTTTATCTTGATAAGCCATCTATGAAGCAATCACTGGCAGATGTTGTGAAGGCAGTGGATGGCGATAAGATTTTTTATGGCTGTGGCCTCGGTTTAAAACAATGCTCGGAAACAAAACCATGTCCCATTCATTTTGAGTTCAAGAAGGTGCGGCAGGAGTTGTCGAATATGCTGCAAAACGCAAGAATAGATGCTTTTACAGAAGCGCTTGAAAATAATATAGCTTTCTTGAAAAGATAATTTTTTTAAAATAATAAAAGACAAAAAGGTATTAATATCTTAAATATGAAATGCAGGAATATATTATTGATGAAATGCCTGGTTATTATCCCGTTGCTGTTTACCGCTTTTCCATTGTGGGCGCAGGGCATGAAACCATCGGCTTTTTCATTTGAATCAAAAGAAGCATGGCTGTGGCTTATGCTCATCATTGCAGTTATGCTGCTCATAGCTGCCGTTATGCTCAAAGAAAGAGTTTCAACGCTGAGGAGCAGTTATAAGAAACACAAAACAGAAGCCTATAAAGAGAAGCTAAAGGAATATACGCAGCAACTCAGCAGCAAACAGATTGAACAATTGTTGCAGCTCCGGCATAAAAAATCTTCCGGGAATGCAGGCCATATTCTTTTAGTCTTTTTTGCATCATTATTTATCTTCTTACCAGGCAATAACCTTGTAGCCCAAACGTCTGAAAAACGTGATGCTGCCTCATTGCTGGGCGAAGGCGGCATTATCATCACTATCATACTTATTTTAATTCCTATACTGGCAGGTCTTATTCTTCTTACCATTAAAATAAGCAATGCCATTAACCGGCAGCGGAATAAAATACGCCTTGAAGAAGCCACAAAGCTGGCTAAATACCTGGAAACATTGCCGGATGAAGAAGTTAATGATGTATTGAAGAAAAGAAAAGAAGCGCTCGATTATTCGCTTTCTCATAATGAATTATCAGGAAACGAACCCGCAGAAGATGCAAGAGGTTTGCTGAACATTAGCCAGGAACCGGGCATGCCTATTGTCGCCATTAAAAAGAAGGCTTTGCCGCGGCCCAATATCGATCCTGCTTTATCACGACTGGTGCTTTGGTACCTGGGTTGCTCAGCATTCTGGTTATTATTTGGAACCACTATCGGCGAATACCTGGGCATTAAATTCGTGGCGCCCGATGCTGACCATGTGAGCTGGCTTAGCTTTGGCCGCCTGCGTCCTGTGCATACCAATTCTGTGTTTTGGGGCTGGGCTTCGCTTGGCATGCTTGGCCTGGGCAATTATATAGTGCCGAGGGTAAGCAATGTAAAAATGTACAGTATAAAACTGGGCTGGTATGCATTGTTCCTTATTAATGCAGCGGTTATTATTGGTTCTGTTTGTTTAATGGCAGGCATTAATAACGGCGGTGGCGAATACCGTGAATATATATGGCCTGTAATGCTTCTATTCGGTATTGGCCTTGCACTCAGCCTCATCAATTATATTAAAACCATTGCGGCCCGCACCACAAAAGAAATTTATATCTCCAACTGGTATATGGTATCGGCCATTATTTTCACTATCGTAATCTCTCTAACTGCTTATATTCCTTCCTGGCAAAATGGTTTGGGAGAAACCATCGTTCAGGGTTATTACATGCACCAGGGTGTAGGAATGTGGTTTATGTTATTTACGCTTGGCATTGTATATTATTTCCTGCCACAGCAACTGAACAAACCTATCTATTCCTACAGCCTTGGTATCCTTGCTTTCTGGACGCAGATATTGTTTTACACACTCATCGGCACACACCATTTTGTATTCAGTGCCATACCCTGGTGGCTACAAACTGTAGCTATAGTTGGCAGCGGAGGTATGGCTATTCCGGTAATTGCCGGCACTACCAATTTCCTCATGACTTTTAAAGGCGCCTGGTATAAGATCAAAGACAGTTATACGCTTCCGTTCTTTTTAGTGGGTATTATTTTTTATTTCACCGGTTCTATGCAGGGTACGGCAGAAGCCTTCCGCTCTACCAATCTTATCTGGCATTTTACAGATTTTACCGTGGCGCATTCCCATCTAACCATGTACGGTATTATATCATTCTTTTTATGGGCCTGCATATATGCTGTGGTGCCAAGGCTTACCGGCAAAGAAGCGCCGCAAATAACGGTAGGCGCTCATTTCTGGATGGCCCTGATAGGATTACTTTTTTATACTGTGCCGCTTATGTATGGCAGCACATTAAAAGGGTTATTTTGGCTGAATGGCAAGCCTTTTATGGATGGTGTAAAATTGATGGAACCTTACTGGCTGTGGCGGGCTATCGGCGGCACCCTTATGTGGCTTTCTCATGTATTCTTCGCCTATAATATGTATAAAATGATAAAACGCACCAACGAAATAGATGTAAAATCTTCGGCCATTCAACAACTTGAAAAAGATAGTTCATTCATTTCTCAACCTGCCAAATCATATCAATCATAATGGAATTCTTTAATAATCATAAAAAACTTTTTGGTACTGCCACGTTAATGTTTGTTGGTTTAACGTTGATGGTGGCAATTCTGCCGGCTATCCATAACCAGGAAAATAACCAGCCGTTGCCCGGAGCAGAAAAATTAAGTGCTGACGCTGTGAAGGGCAAAGCATTGTTTGTAGCGAATGGATGCGTTGCCTGCCATACGCAGCAGGTACGCAATGTGGATATGGATAAAAGCTGGGGCAGCCGCCCCAGCCTTGCGGCAGATTATGCAGGTATAAAACGTACCGATTTCTGGCGTAATACTGCAACCTTAATGGGAACAGAACGTACAGGCCCCGACCTTACTGATGTGGGTAACCGGCAGCCATCAAAGGACTGGAACCTTGTGCATCTTTTTAACCCGCGCATTGTTGTAAAGGAATCTGTCATGCCTGCTTATCCCTGGTTGTTCACCATAAAAAAAGAACCTTCAAAAAATGATGTTGTTGTGAATGTTCCTGCGGAATATTTAAAAGGAAAAGAAGGCAAAGTGGTGGCAACAAAAGATGCGCTGTATTTGATCGCTTATCTCCAGTCGCGCAAGCAAACCAAATTGCCGGATGGAACCGCTCAGCCGGAGTTTTTATATAAAAGAGAAGCCAGAAAAGAAACCGCAGGCAGTGCTGCTGCTGAAGATGCAGGCGCAAACGGGCAATCATTATTTGTTGCCAACTGCCAGTCGAGCCACCAGGAGAATGGCGAGGGCCTGCCGGGTGCATTTCCGCCATTAAAAGGAAGCCCTGTGGTATTGGGTGATGATCTTGAATTGTATGTGAATATTATAATGAATGGTTATGATGCAAGGCAGGAATACGGTGTAATGCCTGCAGTAGGAACCAATATGAGTTTTAGTGAAAATGAAGTGTCTGCTATCATCAATTATGAACGCAGCAGTTGGGGCAATAGCGGCAAACACGTAACACCGGAAGAAGTAAAAAAGATCATGGATTTTGTAAAACTAAATGCGCCGCAATAATGAAGAAATTTATAAACAGCATCATTATTTTTTTTGTCGCATCTGTGGGCACTGTTGCGGCCTGTCCTGCCTGTGAACAGAGCCAGCCTAAAATTTTAAGAGGCATTACACATGGTGCGGGCCCGGACAGCCGCTGGGATTACCTTATCGTATATATAGCCGTTATAATTGTATTAGCAACGCTTTTCTTTTCAGTGAAATGGCTGGTAAGACCAGGCGAAAAATCTAAAGATCATATTAAGCGAATGATTTTAAACAACCAATAATATGCGTGATAAAAGTACCATATTCATTTTTATTGATGAGGATACCAAGCCTGTGGCAGAAGTGCTTTCGCCGGTGAGCTTTGAGTTAGATACACGCAAGCTTACAGATGGGGAACATATATTGAAGATTGTAAGTAAAGATCCTACGGGCAAGGAAGGTGTTCGTAAAATTCCATTCGTTGTACGCAATGGCCCTGCCATAGCGGTTGAGGGCATTAAAGAAAATGCGGTAGTAGATGGCGTGTTGCCCTTAATGATTAATGCTTATGGCAAAGGCGATCAAAAATCTTTTCTTATTGAAGGCAGTGAAACACCGCAAAGTATTCCTGCCTGGGTTTGGATACTTATCATTGGCTTTGCAGGATGGGCGCTGTTTTACCTGGTGAGATATTTTGCTGCATCCTGAATTTTGAAGCGTACGGACATAGGAAGTCTCATCATAAAATAATAATAAGTTATACCTGCAATTGATCTTATTAAAATGCTCAACATTTATTCAACATGGCAACAATAAAATTACCCGTAGCAATTGTTATCACTTTTGTGTGGATTGGCTTTGTTTGTGCTATCAGTTTTATGGAATCATGGATTAAATTCCGGGCACCTAACGTTACACTTTCTGTAGGCCTCGGCATAGGGCGCATTGTTTTTAAAGCGCTTAACCGCGTAGAGATTTTACTGTCAGTTATAATATTCATTAACCTGCTGCTTTCAGGCGAACCGCTGTTAACGTTGCGTAACCTTGCTTTTTTCATTCCATTATTAATCGTTCTTATGCAGGCTTTTTGGCTTTTACCGGCACTCGATACACGTGCTGAACTGCGCATGCAGAACGCAGTGCTGCCGCCATCTAACCTGCATTTTTATTATATAGGAACAGAAGTGCTTAAAGTGGCATGCCTGTTCATATTTGGCATTTCTCTTTTCAAATAAAAAATATTGAATCATGAATAATATAACAGCACAAACCATCGTGGGCGAATTAGTAGCCAGTAACTATAATACTGCATCCGTATTTCAGTCTTATGGCATTGATTTTTGCTGCAAAGGCAACAAGACAATTGACGAAGCCTGTGCGAATCAAAAGGCAGATGTAAGTAATTTGTTGAATGCCTTGCAACAGGCTACTGAAAAAAGTGAAGAGAAGGCAATTGACTATAATTCCTGGCCATTGGATCTGCTGGCTGATTACATTGAAAAAAAACATCACCGTTATGTGGAAATGAAAACAGGGGAGATAAAACCTTTTCTCAACAAAATAGTAAGTGTGCATGGCCTGCGGCATCCGGAGCTTGAAGAAGTGCAGCAACTGTTTGAAGAATCTGCGGGCGAATTAGCCATGCACATGAAAAAAGAAGAATTGATCTTATTTCCTTTTATAAGAAAAATGGTGGCTGCTGCAAACAGTGGCAGCGATCTTGATGCACCACGTTTTGGAACGGTGCAAAATCCTATTGCTGCAATGCTGCATGAGCACGATGCGGAAGGTGATCGTTTTGGCAGGATAGCAGCACTTACGCAAAACTATGCGCCGCCTGCTGATGCCTGCAACACCTACAGGGTTACTTTGGCCATGCTGAAAGAATTTGAAGATGACCTGCACCTGCACATTCATTTGGAGAACAATATTCTCTTTCCAAAAGCTGTTGCAATGGAAGCGCAAATGCTGCATTAATATTTGAATGGTTGCTGGAAATCAGTTTAAACTGAGAAGCCGAAAATTGCTGCTTATAATTTATGAGGAGTGTGAAGCATTGAATTCTCTAATTTGCAACATTCTAAAACTTATTATAAGCAGCAACACGATGAAGTATTCTATCCTGTTATTATCAGTTGTTTTTTTAACAACACATTCCATTGCGCAATCAACACAATCTGTTTATGACCCGCATGAATTATTTGCGCAGGATTTTTTTACAACAAACGGAAATGAATTCCGTTCCTCAAATGGCGCTCCCGGCCCATTATATTGGCAAAACAAAGCTGACTATAACATTAAGGCAGCCATTGACACAGTCTCCGATATTTTAACCGCAACAGAAACCATTTATTATACCAATAACAGCCCTGATTCATTGCCTTCATTGTGGCTTGAAATTGATCAGGATACTTATAAAGAAGATGCCCGCTCCAACTTTTATACACCGGGCTGGGGCGGAAAGAAAGTGCATACAAACGGATATGCGTTTAAAAGCATCTCAACAGAATATAAAAACAAAACTTCTACGGCTGATTACATTATTACCGATACAAGATTACAGGTGAGATTAGCCAATGCATTGCCTTCCAAACAAAGCATTGCCATACACATCAGCTATCAATATACAATACCCGGCGCTTTTGGCGGAAGAACAGATTATTATACAACAAAGAATGGGAAGGTGTACGAGATAGCGCAATGGTATCCGCGCATGTGTGTGTATGATGATTTGAATGGCTGGGCAAACCTTCCTTTTCTCGGCAGCGGTGAATTTTATTGCGAGTATGGCAATTTCGATTACACTATTACAGTGCCTCAGGGAATAATCGTGGCGGGCAGCGGTGAACTGGTGAATGAACAGGATGTATTGTCTCCGACACAAATAAAGAAATTGAATGATGCAAGGGCCAGCGATGAAACTATAATGATAAGAACTGCAGACGAAGTAAACAGTGATGCACAAAAAACATTCAACAATAAAACACTTACATGGCATTTTAAAATGAATAATACACGTGATGTGGCCTTTGGTGCATCAAAAGCGTATATGTGGGATGCAGCCAAAGTAAATTTGCCTGGTGGTAAAAAATGTTTGGCCATGTCTGTTTATCCTATTGAAAGCGCGGGCAATGATGCATGGGGCAGGGC
>JAEWJV010000595.1 GCA_023386395.1 Bacteroidota bacterium | reverse complement strand
ACGGCTTACGGGCAAACTGTTGAACCATTGCCTTTTCATAATATGCCGGCTTATCCGTATTCGGGAAAGCTGTCTTATCCTGCGGACGCAAAGCATAAAAAATACCAGTCAATATATAATACGAGAGTCATTAATACTGACAGGTTCAGGCGTGCATTGAATGCAAAAAAATAATAAGAATAAAAGTTAGCTTTATCTTATTCGTATTACAGTAATCCGGCAGCGGTATTTGCTTTCAAGGGCGTTTGTATACAACTTATTTTGTAGCCTTGCAAATCATTGACCATTAAATGAAACCAGCTAATAATTTATTTCCAGGTTTTTTTATAAGAATATTTTGTGTGCTTGTAATCATAGCATCCACAGCCGGTAATGCTTTTTCTCAAAATGAAAACCTTCCGCCCCGGATGCTGGCGTATCAATACTTACAGCAAAACCAGGTGAATGAGGCAGAGTTTGCATTTTTAAAAGCCATAAAGACCGATCCCAATGAAATTTTAAATTATCGCGACCTCGCCGTTCTCTATCTCTCCAAAAAAAATTACACCAAAGCTGAAAGCACGGCTAAAGCAGGCTTAAAACTAAAGCCCGATGATCCGGATGTAAAATCCGTGCTTGCAAAAATTTATCTTCAGAAAAACGACAGGCGCAATGCAATTATCCAGCTAAACAGTATTGCCAGAAAAAATTCCCGCAATGTTTTTGCATGGTATTCTTTTTCAGGCCTGGCTGCAGACATTTATTTAAAGGAAAGATATTTATTTAAAGTGCTTTCGCTTTCGCCGGCTAATGTTGTTGCCAGGCTTAACCTCGCAGAACTGCTTATCAGCAACAATAAGGCAGATTCGGCAATATTTTATTTACAGGGAATAAAAAAAACCGTTCCCGCTTTTTCACCTGCATTAAATGCATCGTACAGCCAGCTTACACAATCACTCAGCGCAAAAGATTTTTTAAAGGCCAAAACGCAGATAAGTCGGTTCAAAGACCTGCTGGCGCTTACCAGCAGTTATATTGAATCGATGGCGCTGCTTGCCGGCCCACAATTACCGGTTGGTTATGCAGCATTTGCTTCAAGCCAGGTGCAGAACAAAGGCCAGAATACACGAAGAGGCTATGCAACAAATAAAGGGTTTACTGATGCTACAAAATTGATAGGCCTTGGTTTTAATGACACGGATAAGGCTACTGATGGCGTAATTGCCGTAACGGATTATACAGACGCAGGTGAAATGTATCTGTACACGAGCAGCATAACAGGCGGCAAACAAAAATGCCGGTTGCTCACAAGTAAAATCGGCAGTTTCCAGGAAACAGATGTGCCCGGCGGAATTGATCATGATGCCGCAGACCATGACGCCGCATTTATAGATTATGATAACAACGGTTATCCCGACCTGTTTGTGGCCACCGCAAAAGGCATCCTGCTATACAGGAATAATAGCGACGGCACGTTCGCTTATCAAAGAAATGATATTGGGTTAGGCATTTCAGTGAATGTACAGAAAATAATCTTTGCTGATTTTGACCAGGATGGCGACCTCGATTTGTATGCATCCACAACAACCGGGAACAAATTTTTCCGCAATAACAGCAACGGTACATTTACGGAACAGGTGGGCGCAATGGGTCTTGCCATTTCAGGCGCTGCCGGTATGGATTTCAGTGATTATGATGGCGATGGTGATCTTGATGTAGTTGTGGCAAGCGAAACAAAAGGTGTAACATTATTAAATAATAACCGTCATTCGAAATTTACAAATGCCACTGCTTCGGCAGGGCTTAAAAATTCCGCGTACAACGGTAAAGCCGTTGCATTTGCAGATTATAATAATGATGGGTTACCTGATCTTTTTATAGCCGGCAACGGGCAGCAATTCCTGTTAAAGAATGTTAGCGGCAATCGTTTTACCGCCGATGCCGCTTCAAAAACTGTCTCCACTGCACTGCAAAATGTAAAGGTGTATGATGCTGCATTTTTAGATTATGATAATGATGGTTATGCTGATTTGCTCGTAGCGGGCACAACCAATACATCTTCCAATGCGGTATTCTTATTCCACAATGAGAATGCAAAGAGCTTTAGCGATGCATCTTCTTTATTGCCGCAAACAACCGGTGATGTCACAGGCATTGCTATTGCTGATTTTAATTCGGATGGCGATGATGATATTTTCCTCGCCGGCCCCGGTGGCATAAAATTGATAAGAAATGATATTGGCAGTTTAAATCATTATATGCAGGTGCAGCTAACCGGGCTTACTTATGGCAGCAATAAAAATAACCGGCTGGGTATAGGTGCACAGGAGGAACTGAACGCAGGCGATCTGTACCAGGTTAAAACCATAAAAAGATCCATTACCACTTTTGGCGTAGGCATACGCACTTCGCTTGATGCTGTACGTATCATCTGGCCGAACGGCACACCGCAATACATTAAAGATCCTTCAGCCAGTGAAAGGATAATTGAAGAGCAAATGCTCAAAGGCTCCTGTCCATTCTTATATGCGTGGAATGGCGAGAAGTATGCATTTGTAAAAGATATGATGTGGCGCAGTGCTTTGGGAATGCCACTGGCCATTAATGGAAAAGATACCACTTATGCTTTCTCCGATGCATCAAAAGAATACCTGCTTATTCCCGGTGATAACATTAAACCAAAAGATGGTAAGTATTCCATTAAAATAACAGAAGAACTTTGGGAAGCTGTTTATTTTGATAAGGCTGAACTAATTGCCGTTGACCATCCAGATTCGGTGGATGTATTTGCCGATGAACGTTTTACTCCGCCGCCTTTTGCCGGTAAGAAACTGTACAGTGTTGCTGATAAGTATTATCCTCTTAAAGCTGCAGACGGTAATGGCGATGATGTGCTGGATAAAATAAAAGCTTACGATTTTCAATACATATCCAATTTTGGAATGGGTAAATTCCAGGGGCTTGCAGAAGATCATGACCTGATCCTGGATTTGGGTGATAAAGCTTCCGCCAATAACCTTCATCTCTTTTTGCGTGGATGGATATTTCCTGCTGATGCCAGCATCAATACCTCTATGGCACAGGCGGATACTTATCGCCAGAAGCCGCCTTCTTTACAGGTAATAGACAAAGATGGTAACTGGAAAACGGTTATTCCCAACATTGGTTTCCCAATGGGAAAAGATAAAATGGTGATTGTTGATTTGTCGAATAAGTTCCTTACAAAGAGTGACAGGCGTGTAAGGATTCAAACCAATATGCAGATCTACTGGGATGAAATTTTCTTCTCCAATGGTTTATCCAAAGCGCCGGTAAATATGCATGATCTTACCATGACAAGTGCCAGCCTTGATTACAGGGGTTACTCATCTACCTATACCAAAGGCGGCCCGTTTGGCCCGCACTGGTTTGATTATTACAATGTTTCAGGCGGGCAGAAATGGAGAGACCTTACCGGCAATTATACACGTTACGGTGATGTATTACCGTTATTAAAACAGGCCGATGATGAATATATTATCTGCAATTCAGGCGATGAAATAAGCATTGATTTTGATGCATCCAATTTACCTGCCTTGCCTAAAGGATGGAAGCGTGATTTTCTTATTTACAGTGAAGGCTGGGTAAAAGATGGCGATCTGAATACGGCTTACGGGCAAACTGTTGAACCATTGCCTTTTCATAATATGCCGGCTTATCCTTACTCGGGAGAGCTGTCTTATCCTGCGGAACAGCATAAAACATATATGCAGCGTTATAACACCCGCAAAGTATCAACGGATAAATTCAGTAATGCTTTAAAAAGATAAACCGGCAATGCAGATATATCCTATCTGCATTGCCGGCTATTATACTTTCAATTTAATAAAAAAGACGGATGTGTTTTTACAACTCAGCCTTCTTATTAATAACGGTACATTTCAGGCTTGAATGGCCCGTTCTGCGGGATACCCAAATATTCTGATTGTGTAGTTGTTAATTCATCCAATTCCACCCCTATCTTCTTCAAATGTAAACGTGCAACTTTTTCATCCAGATGTTTAGGAAGCACATACACTTTGTTTTCATACTTATCTGCATTATTCCATAATTCAATCTGCGCCAATACCTGGTTAGTAAATGAATTACTCATTACAAAACTTGGATGGCCTGTTGCACAACCAAGATTTACCAAACGGCCTTCTGCCAAAAGAATTACATCATGACCATCTATTGTATATAAATCAACCTGCGGTTTAATTTCAACTTTGGTTTTACCATAATTTTCATTTAGCCATGCCACATCTATTTCAATATCAAAATGACCTATGTTGCAAACGATGGCTTTATCTTTCATTAATTTGAAATGTTCGCCGGTAATTAAATCGCGGCAGCCTGAAGCAGTAACAATAATGTCGGCTTCTTTTACAGCATCAATCATTTTCTTTACTTCATAACCATCCATTGCAGCCTGCAAAGCGCAGATAGGATCAATTTCTGTAACAATTACACGGCAACCGGCGCCACGCAATGAAGCGGCAGAGCCTTTACCCACATCGCCATAACCGCCAACCACAGCTACTTTGCCAGCCATCATT
>JAEWJV010000584.1 GCA_023386395.1 Bacteroidota bacterium | reverse complement strand
CTCCAAAGTAACAGATGAAATAAACGGCTTTGTGTCGCCGGCGGCAGCGTATAGCGATGATAATTTTGAACTGCAGCAGGAAATATTACTGAGTAAAGCCGCCCTTGATGAAAAATATAAGTTGCTGGCGGATGTTGACGATCCTATTGTACGGCAACTACAGGTGCTGTTTGAAAAACTGGAATATGACGCAACCGATAAAGGGTTTTGCATGCAAAAAAAATAAAAAAGCAACCTTTTTAGATTGCTTTTTGGTGCCCAAGACTGGATTCGAACCAGCAAGCCGGTTAAGGCACTACCACCTCAAAGTAGCGTGTCTACCAATTTCACCACCTGGGCATAGGCTGCAAATGTAGGGGGAAAATAAATTATTTATTCAGTTCAATTCTAAAAGTTGTGCCTTTACCCGGTTCGCTGTATTTTACAAACAGAGCGCCTTTGTGATATTGCTCAATTATACGTTTACTCAGCGTTAATCCAAGCCCCCATCCGCGCTTTTTTGTAGTAAAGCCGGGGTTGAAAACCTTTGCAATATTGTTTTTTGAAATGCCCTTTCCAGTATCCGTTACATCAATCAAAACCTGCGATACCGTATCTTTTATATACACTTCAACCGAGCCTTTTCCTTCAATAGCATCCAAAGCATTTTTTAGCAGGTTTTCAATCACCCAGTCGAATAATGGCGGCGATATCATGGCCGGAATATCTTTCTCGTCACCGGCATTTAAGCTCATATTTACCTTGCCCCCTGCCCTTCGTTTTATATAATCCATCATATTGCTGACCTGCTCCACAATATTTTTTTCTTCAAGATGAGGATGGCTGCCTATTTTTCCAAAACGGTCTGTTATAAGTTCAAGCCGGTTTACTTCTTTCTCCATTTCTGCGCTGAATTTTTCCGTTCCCGGCGTTTCCTTCAAAACTTCTACCCAGCCTTTAAGGCTTGAAACAGGTGTTCCCAACTGATGCGCCGTTTCCTTAGCCATGCCTGCCCATACCTGGTTTTGCGTGCTCCTATATGATGTGCGTTGCGCAATTATTATCACTATAAGAAAAAGCCCTACGATGATTAGCTGAACTACAGGATAATACCTCACCTCTTTTTGCAAAACACTTTGGCCGTAATAATATTTATTGGCTTTGTAAGGTTTTTCGGAAAGGGTAATAATGATAGGTTCATGATCTTTCTTAAACTCAGCCAATTTTTCTTTAAGATAGTTTGGGTTTGATTTGATCTTTACTGAATCAAGGTTTACGCAATTGCCTGTATTAATGCTGTCGTTTTCATTGGTTTCAATAATAGGTATTTCGGTATTTTCTGAAGAAATTCTGGCAGCAAGATTAAGGTTAACTTCATCTGTAACATTTAATATGGTATGCTGTGCTTCCACCCATATTTCTACTTTCTTCTTTTCATCGGCGGCTATTTTTTTAGCCAGGTAAGACGAATAAAATACAGTGCCTGTAACAATAGCCGCTGCTATAAGAAATAACAGCGTTTTGCCATTAAGCCATTGCTGAATCATACTCTAAAATATACAAACAGGTGCAAATAAAAAATCCCGCAGTTATGATTGCGGGATTTTTTGAGACATTATAAAAACAAGCTTTTTAACTGAACAGGCCGCCCTTTTTCAGTTCTTTTGTTCCCTGCCCTATTTTATAACCGTTTTGATAAATTTCAATTTTATAATTGCCGGTTTGATATTTTCCAGATTCCGGTTTCCAGTCAAAACTTACAGGCATGCGTTTGCCCTGTTCGTAGTTCACTGTCATTTTATTCGTAAATACTTTATCACCATCTTCCCTTGTTGTAAAGGTGCCGCTGCCATTTGCAGGCACTGTAATTGGATGGCCATCCGGGCCTGTAACACATACAAACAATTCTTTGTCGCCGCTTGGTGCAATACGGTTTTCATCAAGATCAAATGTTATCCTGAAAAGGTCGGCGCGTTTTGCAGTTTCTGTCGTTTTCTCTTTACCGCTGCCCTTTACATTAATAGCAGCAATATTGATATTGCTTGCATGCAAGGTTGAACCGACATCTTCCACCTGTGCTTTTGCAGCCTGTGTGGTAGAAAGGTCTTGTTCAACCCTTGTTTTCTGGGCAGTAAGTGTATCGCGCTGTGTGCTTAAATCTGCGTTCGCAACGGTAAGCGTTTGATTTTCCTGTTTCAACTGTTCTACCTGTGCCAGCAAATCGGTAATCTTTCCATTTAATTCTTTAATCATCGACTTGGCTTTGCTTAAGTCTGCATTCTTTTTACCCAGTTCGTTTTTAATCCGTGATTTAAGGTCTTCAATCTCTGTTTTCCGGTCTGCCAATTCGCCTGAAAGCTTTGCATTGGAACCAGTTAATGAATCCATTCTGGATAAAGCATCATTATATTCTGCTTCAACCGCACTGCGGGATGAATCGGCGGCTGTATATTGAACAGTAAGCTGATCAATTTTTTTGCTTGACTGGCTCTTATCATAAATAATATAACCCCAGGTGCCAACCAAAGCGGCTATTAAAATGCCGAAAATCAGTTTACGGTTATCTTTCGGCTGGTTAGCCGGCTGATTCTCAGATGTAGAAGACGGATAATTGCTGTAACTCATATTTTATGGTTTAATTGTAAGGCTAATTTAGTAATATTGAAAAAACAATCTTTTGAATACTTTTCCCTTATCAAACCTTTTATTGCTCGATATAGAAACTGTGCCGTGCTATGAAAGGTTTGAAATGCTTCCGGATGAATTGAAATTACTTTGGGGCGACAAAATTTCCAAAACCGTGCCAGAAAGCCTTACGCTCGATGAAAGCTATTTGCTGAGGGCGGGTATTATGGCTGAGTTTGGAAAAATAATCTGTATATCAGCCGGTTATTTTTATGAAGATGAAAGCAATCAGGTGTGCTTTAAAGTTAAAAGTGTTTGCTGCGAAGAAGAAGCGGAAATTTTGCAAAACTTTTTAAAAATTACGGATGGCTTTTTTAAAAGTAAAAAGCACATCGTATTCGGCGGCCATAACATACGGGAGTTTGATATACCGTATATATGCCGGCGCCTGCTGATTAACAATATTCCCCTGCCTCCTTATTTGCAGTTACATGCTGCCAAACCCTGGGAAATTGAAATGATTGATACATTGCAGTGGTGGAAATTCGGTGATTATAAAAACTATATTTCACTTAACCTGCTGGCTACTATTTTGAATGTGCCCTCATCCAAAGGCGATATAGATGGGAGCAAAGTAAGGGAAGTTTATTATGAGCATAAAGACATACAGCGCATAGCTACTTATTGTGAAAAAGATGTTATTGTAGTAGCCAATATCATTCTCCGCTTTAAAAACCAGCCTTTACTGAAGGAAGAAAATATCCAGATAATAAAATAGTTGCAGCAGGATGTTTGTATTTATAAAAACCTCCTATATTTGCAGCCCTCTGGTGCGGTAGCTCAGTCGGTAGAGCAAAGGACTGAAAATCCTTGTGTCGGCGGTTCGATCCCGCCCCACACCACCAGAAAATCAAGCAGTTACGTTTCAATTTCGTAGCTGCTTTTTTATTTGGTCAAACAATGGTCGAACAATTTTTTGCTTCGTCATTTGACTAATAATTTTGAAAGATTTTACTATTTTTAAATAAAAATGTCTGAGCTAAATTTCTATGAAGACGCAAAAAAAGTATATACACTTTCATCTGATGACCTACTTGAAAATCTCGCAAAGAGTATTGGCGGTTCTTCTCTTATAGGAAAATCGAGAGAACAGTTAATACAAAGAGCAAAAAAATGGATAAACGATAAAATTCCTGAAATACAACAAGCCATATGCTATGACGATAATCTTAAAAAATCAGTTTTAGGGGAAGAGATAATGTTTATTGCTTTATTAGCAGATGTAATCTATGCAAAGCTCGGTGTGAATAGCCCTGCAACAATTGCAGCTTTATTAGTAAGAATAGGGTTTATTAAAATTTGCAAAAACTGCTAAATGTTGTTCTATGTCTGCAAAAAAGGGGCTGGAATATTTATACGAAACATTAAAATACTATTTTGATGCTAAAGGTCGAGCAAAGGCTGAAAATAAGCATTTTGAAGAGATTTATAAAAAAGGATTTATATCAGAAGAAACCTTTAACTCCTATAAAAGGAAAGATGATATTATAGAAAATGAATCGAATAACTTTTCAAGTTATTTAAATGACGTGATACTTAAATATAATTCTTATTTATGTGATTTCTTAAACCTTGAGCCATCGCAAACTCCTTCAATAAGTATCAGATTTAATGACAAAGCAGAACTAAAAAGAGAAAATTACTGGTTTGAAGGCAGTGTAACATTTTATCAAAACAGATATGAAATCTCACTAAATTCAGGAACCATCCTATTTCTAAACTTCATCAGCAAACTATACGGAACAGTTGCATCGAAAGTCCCCGATATAACCCTGTTAATTGCATTCAATAAACAATTGGTGCATCAGTTTTTGTTCAATCAGAGTATAGATAAACGCTCAGACATGGCGAAAGCAGCTAGACCAGATGATGCTTACATAATTCATCCAAAGTATAGAAGCTGGATTTCAGAAACTAATTTAGTTCAACACTTTTTAAGTCAAGATATTTCCACCATATTAATTTACTTTTTGTTGGGTCATGAATTTGGACATGTTCTATTAGATATATGCAGAAAGAATAGTATGCCTTTACCTACTACCTTTCTTGACATGATTGATATTTATAAATATCAACTTAATATAAAAGACGAAGTTACTTTTGCGTGGGCTGAAGAATCAACTTGTGATTATTTTGGATATTACTTTTCATTATTATTTTTAAAAAATTCGAGAGATTATTTTGGAAAAGGCTCTGGCTTTTTTAATTTATATAGTATCTTAACCAGTCGTGAAAACAGCTATGAAACTATAATGGACATGCAGGAAAAATTCAATCACGAGCTTGGTTTTGAGCAATACCCCTTAGATAACTACACAAGAATTTTTTCAGCTATTAAAATATTTTTTTATACGCTAAGCAATGTTGACGATAATTATTATGAGACTCATCCCTCAGCATCTAAAAGACTGGAAGTTTTTTTGAATTATGCAAAACAATGTGATGTTCCCCAGTTTTTAATGCAATTTGGGAATGCTTTTGAAATACTTCACAACTGCTTACTTACAGGTAAAAGGACCGCTAATTTAGACCACCCTTTAGCTGATTATTATAATTTAAAAAAATACTATCGATAATTATGCAAATAATCTGCCTACAAGATGAAGCTTTCTACGCGCTAATTGATGAAGTTGTAGCCAGGATCAAAGAGAAGCAAGGTATTAAGGAAGATAAATGGCTATCACCTGAAGAAGCTATGCATAAGCTTAGAATTTAAAGCAAAACAACATTACAGCGATTGCGTGATGAAGGCCTAATTCGCTATAGTCAGCCAGATCGAAAATATATCCTTTACGACTCTGATTCGCTTGACGTATATTTAGAAAAACACGCCAGAGAAACTTTTTAATATGGATGATGAAACAAGATATAAAAATGGCTTTAACCAAGGCTATGTTCTTGCAGGCCATGCTCCTGCCCTTATGGAAGCGCTGAAGCCAGCCTTAGATCAATCTAACAATGATTATTTAAGAGCTATTGTTCAAGGGGCAGATCAATATCAAAAAGATAAATCTTTGGAAAAGGACAAAGAAGTATCAAAAGATGCAGCAATACAGAAGGAAAATAAAGCTCCTGATATTGATATGTATAAAGAATAAATAAGCCCCGCCATGCAGGGCTTATATCCAACTAAAATCTTTTTAGTTATTTAAGCTTGATTGCAACCAACCCATCCTCCAAAGCCACTATATTGTTATCCGTAAAAATATCTTTTGAAGTAAGTTCAATTACAGACATTAAGCTATCGGTCGTTCCGCTATGTTTTATTTCAATAGATGAAGAATCAGCACCGAATTTCATTTTTGCTTCCTGTACACCTTCACACGCTTGAATATTAGAATTTAATTTTTTCAAAGTCGCATAATCAACACCAGTAATTTTTATCAATGTAACATGCGATGAAGATGTAACAACATTTTGATTATTTGTAGGCTGAATTACTTGGGTTGAAGCTCTTGCCGTGTCCTGTGCAACATTTTTGTTTTTCTTTTTCGGCAGCAATCCTTTAAGCTTCCCGAAGGTTTCGCTCGCCTTGTTTACCTGATCAACAGTGTTATCTACCTTATCTATTGTATTATCTAATGCCTGAGATGAGCAAACACTGGAACTCAAAATCAAGATTGCAGCAAGAAATGTTTTAGTTCTCATAATGTTAAGATTTATTGTGATAAAAAGATGCACGTTGTAAACGTATCCGTTCACAAATTTAATGAATTGAATATTGTAAACACATCCGTTTACAATATTTTTTTTAAATACTTCCACCTTGTGGGTTTAATGATCTGTGATGACGAAGGAAGCCTATCTGAAAAAACTGGGAAAGAATGTAGCTCGCTTGAGAGAAGAAGCCGGATTAAGCCAAACCGAGCTTGCTTTGCGTTGCGATAAAGATAGACAAAGCCTGAACCGTCTGGAAAAAGGAAAGATCAACCCTTCTATATTTTATCTCAAAGAGATTGCTGAGCAGTTAGACATTCCAGTGAAAATGTTAGTGGATATTGATTATTGATATATTGATTGCAGTAAATCAATAAAAACATATTTCAGGTAATATGCCTTACCTGTTTCGCTCTTAGGTAATCATTAAAATCTTTAAGGCATATACAAAGCATTCTTTTGTATTTAAACAGATATCAATTCTCAAAAAAATTATAGAAAACTGATTTTTTTCTAATAGATTAGTATAAAAAAAGGTTGAATGATGAAAATTAGGAATGATGAAGAAGCTGTCAAAGATATTTTAAGTCATTTTGAAAGAACAGGACAGAATTATTTTTCGAAAGAGGATTTTATAGAAAAATTGAAGTCTGGTAAGCAAATGAGGATTAAATACGGGGTTGATGTTACGGCTCCATTTTTACATCTCGGCCATGCTGTAAATCTTTGGATGATGAGAAAGTTACAGGATTATGGACATAAAGTTATTTTTTTAATTGGAGATATGACTACTAAAATAGGTGATCCAACTGGAAAATCAGATACCCGACCGATAATTCCACAAGATGCGATAGACCGAAATGCGTTAGAGTTCATTGCGCAAATCAAACTTATTTTAAAAACGGAGGATTCTGACGTTTTTGAAATTAGAAGAAATTCTGAATGGTTTTCAAATATGTCATTAGAGGAATTTATGACCTTACTCTCAATGGTCACACATAAGAGGCTTATTTCAAGAGATATGTTTCAAAAAAGAATTTCCGAAGAAAGGGACATATACATGCATGAAATGATCTATCCCATATTGCAAGGCTATGACTCTAAGATGTTAGATTCGGATTTGACTATTGTTGGAAGCGATCAATTGTTTAACGAAATGATGGGAAAGTTCTATCAGGAAAAATTTAATCAAAATACTCAAGTTATAATCACAACTAAAATAACTCAAGGCTTAGATGGCAAAAATAAACAAAGTAAAAGTTTAAATAATTATATCGCTTTAATTGATACACCAAAAGATAAATTTGGAAAAGCAATGAGCATGCCGGATGATCAAATAATAGATTGGATGTTGGTATATACTGATATTCCGGTTAACCAGATCGGGGAATTCAAAAATCAGCTAATGCAAAGAACTAATCCTCGAGATATTAAATTAAAACTGGCTTTTGCCCTTGTTGAAAAGTATCATGGTAAGGAAGCCGCCATTGAAGAGTTTACTTGGTTTAATAACACTATTTCAAACAAAGATTTCCCTGATGACGCTCCTGAATTACAACTTCAGCAGGGGAAAAAATCAATTATTGAAATTTTGATGAGGTATGATACCCAAAAATCAAAAACGGACTTACGAAGATTACTTGAACAAGGTGGTGTCAGAATTAATGGAGAAAAAAAAATAAACCCTAATGAGATAATCGAACTGGAGCACAAACAAAGTTATCAAGTTAGGGTTGGAAAAAGGAGATATTTTAAGATAACTGTCTTATGATGCGTATATATAAACACTTAATTCGTTCCCCTGAAGAGTTAAACACATTCAACTCGCAAATCGACTGGAGTAAAATAAAAACTATGTGGGGAGTTGCACCGGTTGCTCCGTTGCATATAGGCTATGATTCGCTCATTATTTTGCAAAAAGAAATTCTGAAAAGAAATCCACATCGACATTTTATGATCCTCGCCGACATGCATTCGATGTTATCCCACAAGTTTAGTTGGAAGGATGTAAGACAACGATGTTATTATTATGAATATTATTTCAGAGAAATGTGCGAACTTAAAAAGGCTGATATCATCTTAGGATCTTATTTTCAGACCAGAAGTGATTACATTGAAGAACTATATTCATGTTTAAGCTCTTTTACTCAAAGTCGGGTCAGAGAAAGCTTGCCAAAAAATAAAAACCCGAACGACCCTGTTTATGCATCGATATATGCTTATCCAATAATGCAATGCATTGATGCATTTCATGTTAGAGCTAATTGCATTATCGCCGATGAAGGACAAAAGAAGATCTACGATTTAATTGATAATTTCGAAAATGTAAAAATTATTCGATCGGGGGTAGAAGAAAAATTTAAATGCTCAAATGATGAACTACATTTTATTTATATTCCTGCAAGCCATGACATTAGAGGATTACCACTAAACCTCAGTAATTCTTCAACAAGGATTTCAATACATGATTCGAAAGCAATGTTGGAAAGAAAGATTAATTCTATGTACTGTCCACCTGGCAAGGAATTCGAAGCTGGAAAAGTGAATGCATTATTAGAAACTTTTAGATATTCAATTTTCCCTTGGTTTGCGACAGGGGCTAATGTAAAAAAGGAAAATGGTCAGTATGAGAATTATACAAACTATTCTAATTTCGAACAAGATTATTTTGAGCTAAGAATTCATCCCACAAATATAAAAATAACACTAAAAGAAATGCTGTGGAATAGACTATCAAATTTGCATCATCATTTAAAAGTGGGAATTGATTCATGGATTGACTTTAAAAAATTAGGCATAGATGATCCAAGAGAAAGAAAAAATAATTACTGAAAATGGAGGCTTGAGTAGAATTCGAAACTACTCCCCAAAAACTGTTTTCTGGGGAGTAGCTCCAACAGGTGATATTCATCTGGGGTATCTTCCTTATATAGCATTTTTAAAATATTTGAAATCAAATGGAAGTAGGATAATTATTTTCATTGGCGACTATCATGCTTATTTAGATGCTAATAAAGTCGAGTTTGATAAACTTAGTTTGAGATCGCAATACTATAGGAAAACTTTTTTAGATTATGGCTTTGTCAGTGAAGAAATAATATCGGCTAGAGAAGAATATATAAAAAAAGAATACATAAAGGATCTATTTTATTTTTCAAATTATTTGCCATCTCGCACACTTTTAGAATACGCTAATAAGACTTTGGCAAACTCGCAATCCGGCTTGTATACGTTCGGAGATATGCTTTATGTGGCAACCCAAATATTTGATTTAAAATACTTCAATGTTGACTTAATCCTTTGTGGTGTAGATGAAAGTGGAATATACCAATTAGGAATTCCGATAATTGAAAAAGTCTATGGAAAATGGATTAATTTTTTGTTCTTTCCCATGGTAAGAGGTGTGGT
>JAEWJV010000555.1 GCA_023386395.1 Bacteroidota bacterium | reverse complement strand
ATATAAGCCAGGGCGATACTTTTAATGATCCGAACCTGGATTGAAACAAATCTGTGGGCATCTGTGCAATATGTGAGCTATAAAAATATCACGCTCACATGCTTGAATTCTCACAGATAGCGCAGATTGTCACAGAAGAAAAACAGATCTGAGTGCATCTGTGTAATCTGTGAGCAACAAACCAATAAACAACAACGCTAAGCCAATGCTTAGCATACATCCGCTTTCTTGCTATATTGCTTTCGTTAAATAATTTATGATTACTTCCGTAAACAATTTTCAGAACGTTTTCTTTATAGGCATTGCAGGCACTGGAATGAGTGCGCTTGCCCAATATTTAAAATCCATCCATAAAAATGTGAGCGGCAGCGACCGCTATTTTAAGCCGGGTGAATTCAATGAAACAAAAAACAAATTGGAAGCAGAAGGCATAAGCTGTTTTCTTCAGAATGGTGAGGGAATAAACGGCGATGTGCAGCTTGTTGTGGTTTCAGCAGCCGTTGAAGATACCGTACCGGAAGTGCAGAAAGCGAAACAGCTGAATATACCCATTATAAAGCGCAGCGAATTACTGGCGCTTATTACACAAACCAAAAAAACAATCGCGGTAGGCGGCACATCCGGCAAGAGCACAACAGTGGCCATGCTGTTTGAAATACTTGAATATGCAGGCTTGCAACCCGGCCTTATAAGCGGTGCAGGTTTAACGCGTTTAATAAAGCAGGGCAAGATAGGCAATGCAAAAGCAGGTAATGGCGAATGGCTTATAATAGAAGCCGATGAAAGCGATGGCAGCATTGTTCAATATCATCCTTCAATCGGGATATTATTGAACGTTGATAAAGATCACAAAGATTATCCTGAGCTTATAAAACTATTTGCACAGTTTAAAAACAACAGCAAAACGTTTATTGCTAACCGCAACAATAAACTTGCTGCGGAACTGTCTCAAAACATAGCGCATGATTTTTCCGCCGATGAAAAAGTAGAGGCAGGTTATACTGCAAAAAATTTTCAGCAGCATGGGTTTGAAATAAATTTTGAGATTGAAAAGATATCATTCAAGATGCATGTGCTCGGAAAGCATAATGCAGAAAATGCATTGGCTGCAATTGCTGCCGCTAATATTATCGGTGTTAATTTAAATGTTTGCGCTCAGGCCTTGCAGCATTATGAAGGCATCTATCGCCGCCACCAGGTTATTGGTAATAAAAAAGGCATTTGGCTGGTGGATGATTATGCGCATAACCCTGCCAAATGCGCTGCCAGCATTAAGGCCTGCCAGCCGGTTGCTGAAAAACTGATTGCCTGGTTTCAGCCGCATGGTTATACACCAACAAAATTTTTACGCGAAGATTATGTAAAAGAAATTGCTGCAGCTTTACGCCCGCAGGATGAAATATGGATGAGTGAAATTTTTTATGCAGGTGGCACAACTGTAAAAGATATTTCAGCGAATGATTTGATTAATGATATAAAGACGCTGCATAAGAATGCTTTTTTTAATGAAAACAGAAACGATTTTCCGGCTGCTGTCCAATCGCATTTAACGGATAACTGCGTTGTATTGCTCATGGGTGCAAGAGACCCTTCACTTGAAAAGTTTGCCCACTATGTATGGGATAATATTTAAGTTTTAATCTTCTTTGGTTCTCCTTCAACTAATATTAACTTGGTAATTTTTGCTGCATTATTTCAGCTTTCATTGTGTTTGCAGCAAATAATAAACCATACGCTGCAAATAATAACTGTTGCTTTTTCCAGGGTTTTTAAAGTCGTCAATTTATACTGAAAACCGTAATACAACATGGTTTCGAATGTAAAACGCTTGTTGTTTTACCAATAAAGAAACCAGGGTTGACCGGCTATTTGCTTATTAAAAAACTAAATCATGAAATCATGAAAAAGATTTACTTTCTAATTATGTCAGCTACTATTCTGTTGCTGAATGTTCATACTGCCAATGCAAAAATCTGGCGGGTAAATAATAAATCCAATTATAATGGTACAAGTATATATGGTGATAACCTGGGCGGCACATCCACCTATCCTGTATTTAGCCAGATAAACCAGGCTGTAAGCTGGGCGGCTGTTGCAAACAACGATACGCTTTATGTTGAAGGTTCAACTACTGTATATGCAAGCGCAACCATTACAAAAAAGTTGGCTATTATAGGTGCAGGCTATTTTCTCACAGAAAACCCAAAGGTTACAAATGATGCACTCGAAGCAAAGGTTAGCCAGTTAACTTTAAATGTTCAGGGTTCTTCCGTTATAGGATTAAATATTGTGGTTAATGGTTATGCCTCCGATGGGAAAGTTTACGTTAATGCAAACGGTATTACCGTTAAGCGTTGCCGCATTGAAAGAGGTGTTCAATTCGCTACAGAATTAACAGATGTATATATCCTTCAGAATTTCTTTTCAAACATATCTGCAACCAATGCTTTTTATACCAATGGTTATTCAAGTTTTATTGCACCAACCGGCATTATATTCAACAACAATATTTGCCAAAAAACACTTAACTGGAATGCCTGGCCTGTAAAACAATGCAGGAACAATGTTTTCGACGGGCCTGTAAATGCAAGTCCTAACCTGCAGCTTCAGTTTACTACTTCAGAATTTAGCAATAATATTTTGAAAACAACCAATGCCTCTGTGAATATAAATGGTGGTAATAAAGAAAAACTAACTTATAATATTGGCACCTTATCAACGCAGTTCGGAACTACCAATAACAATAAAGTTATTGCTGATATGACAGCATTATTCATTGCTCCGGGAACAAGCGATGGCAAATACCAGCTTAAAACCAATTCACAGGGCAGTAAAAATGGTTCAGACGGAACAGATCGTGGTGCATTTGGCGGCGCTGTAGCTCAAAACCGTTATACGCTTTCAGGATTAGCTAATATCCCGGTAATATATAAACTCACCACATCCGGTGTTGCCACGCAGTCTTCAGGTTTATCTGTAACTATAAGCGCCAGGACAATCAAATAATCATCGATCTAAAAACACGATTATGAAAACATTGCTAACGATGTTTTGTATGGCCTGTGCTTTGCTTTTAAATGCACAAAGCCTTAAACAGGCAGAATACTTTTTTGATAAAGACAAAGGTGTTGGACTGAATACAAAACTTAATGTTGCTGTTGCACCTGATAGCAGTTATTCTTTAAATATTGTAACTACATCGTTAAAGCCGGGTATGCATAAGTTGTATATACGCATGAAAGACACTAACGGAAAATGGAGCATTATAAACAGCAGCAACGTAGAGGTATTGGCAGCCAACATAGAGGCTGTAATTATGGGCGGCGAGTATTTTTTTGATAAAGACCCCGGATTTGGAAAGGGCAAACAGGTAGCTGTGGATAACAACGATACCTCAATCGTAAAAAGCTTTATAGCAGCAACAGCTTCACTGGCAGCAGGCTATCACAAATTGTACACACGGTTTAAAGATAATTATGGTAAGTGGAGCAGCACTAACAGTCAAAGTATTGAAGTTATTAAAACTCCAGATACTGTTCATGTAATTGCAGTGGAATACCTGTTTAAGAATGATAAGGGTTTTGGTAAAACAACAGTCAAAACTTTTGCAACAGTTTCTCAGGACAGTACTTTCAAATTTAAAATATTGTATAGCGAAATACCTGCAGGATCTGATAGTTTGTTTGTAAGAGTTAAAGATGATAATGGCAAATGGTCAACCACAAAAATTGCCGCATTCAGTATACAAAAGCTGCTTGGTCATGCTGCTACTGCCAACGTTTTAATTGAAGATGATCATCAGTTAAAAATATATCCTAATCCTGCACGGGATTTTATTAATATTAGTTATCAATCTAAAAAAGAATCGGTTGTAATACAAATTTTTACTGAAAATGGGAAACAGGTATTCCAGGGTATAATCAAACCAGGGTTTGCCAATAAGATAAGTGTAAACAAGCTTGCTGCAGGTACTTATTTTATAAAAATAATTGATGGAGAAATAGCGCAATCTGCTGCTTTTATTAAACAATAAATGCATGCTGATGTGGAAAGAGGTTGCCTTTAATTAAAGGCAACCTCTTTTATTTTGATAACTTTCATGCTTAAATTAACAACTCAATTTTCTAATCTTCTTTTACATTTACAACTATTAAAAATTTATAGTTACTGTATGAAAAAAATATTTTTAATATTAATTACTGCATTTGCTATGCTGAATCTTAATGCTCAAAATCCCATTCAATATTTATTTGTTGGCACTTACACAGATGGCGGTGCTAACGACGGTATTTATGTGTATAAATTCAATCCCAATAAAGGCGAGGCAACGCTTGTAAGTAAAACAAGCGGCGTGCAAAACCCATCGTGGTTATGCGTTACAAAAGATGGAAAATTTGTGTATGCAGTAAACGAGAACGGCGGCGATAAACCCGGTGAGCTTAGTGCTTTTGCATTTGATAAAAAAAGCGGCCAGCTTACTTTTTTAAACAAGCAGCCTACAGATGGTTATGCACCTTGCTATGTAAGCATTGATGCATCAGGCAAGAATGTTATTACCGCTAATTATGCAGGTGGAAATATTACAGTGTTTAAAACAAACGATGATGGTTCATTGCAGCCACATGTGCAGCTGCTTGGCCATGAAGGTTATGGTGTAAATGTTACCCGCCAGGAAATGCCGCACCCGCACCAGGTTATTTTTTCGCCCGATCAAAAATTTGTATTCTCTCCTGACCTGGGAACAGACAGGGTTTATCAATATAACTTCAATGGTACCGATGCAAAAGATGTACTTACGCCTGCAAACGATCCCGGTTATGTTACCGTAGATGATGGTCTTGGGCCAAGGCATATGGTGTTCAGCCCCGATGGAAAAGCGGCATACTTAATAAATGAACTGGCCGGTAATGTTATTGTGTATGGTTATGCAGATGGCAAGTTCACACCAAAGCAAACCATTGCCTCCACAACTGCAGGCGATAAAAACGACCGCGGCAGTGCAGAGATCGCCATTTCACCAAACGGTAAATTTTTATATACTTCTAACCGTGGCGCAGCCAATAATGTGGCTTTGTATAAAGTGCAAACAGACGGTACATTGCTGGAAAACGGTACACAGGCTGTAAACGCAAACCCCCGTGGCATGATGGTTGACCCCACAGGAAGGTTTTTATTAGTTGCCAGCCAGAATAACAATACCGTTCAGATATTTGTTATCAATAAAAACTTTGGCTTGCTGCAGGATACCAATATTAAGATAGATGTGCAGAAACCGGTTTGTTTGGTAATGACGCCGGTGAATTAGCAGGGGTTTAACTATCTTTTTTCATAATTAATTTTTATGAAGTGAATCAATAGTAATATCAAATGGTTGATTTTCGGGGAAGTAAAAAAATTTTATTTCATCCGGACAAGGTATTTTTATCTTCCCACTGAATATAACTGGAACACTATCTTTTTTAGAAAGTGTATCAGTTATAGCTATTACATCAGGAAAATTTGTGTTGCATATTTTGCATTCATACGAGTCATCAGTAGGAAATTGTATTGTAATACCCCATCCATTTCTTACTGAATCGAATCTAAAAATCCCTTCCCGATTTATGAAGGTAATTTTAACTGAATCTGTATTGCAGCCACAGTCAGTGTTGGTATTGTCAGCAGATTTATGACAAGAAATTACAGCAGTGCACACAGCAAAGGTCATTGTGAAAATTGTTTTTCTCATGATTAAGCTTTAATAATAATGACAATCGTTGAAGAACAATCGTTGAAGGAATGTTATAACAAATTTTAGAGAGAAATTATAAGCATAGCGATATTAATCAAACAGCGTTTGTATGCCGTGGGAAATTTTAAACTCATGTTGCAGCAACCATTTTTTTCTCCATACACCACCTGCGTAACCAATCAGGCTTTTATCGCTGCCAATTACACGGTGGCAGGGAATGATAATGCCAATCCTGTTTTTGCCATTGGTAGCTGCCACAGCACGTACAGCTTTTTCATCGCCTATAAGACGGCTTAATTCAAGATAGGAAATGGTTTTACCGTAAGGAATCTGTAAGAGTTCGCCCCAAACTTTCTGCTGGAAAAAGGTGCCAGGCTGATGAACAGGAATATCAAATTCTTTTCGCTTGCCGCTAAAAAACTCTATCAATTGTTCTGTGCACTGGTGCATCACTTCACTTATGCCCGGTTCGCCATGTTTCATTTGCCCCGGCTTATCAATAAATGATAATTCAGCAATGTAATGGTCAGTGCCCGCAATTTTTATCATGCCAATCGGACTTTGATAATATGTGTAGTAGAGTTCTTCCATTTGGCTTTATGGTTCATAATTTACGGCTCAAAGCTTGCAGCCCGTAGCGCACAGTTTCTCTATCCCACCTTCATCCCATTCCTTACATTCCGCTCCGGCTGCAGTAATACAACATCATTGTTTTCATCATACACACCCAGCACCAGGCACTCACTGAAGAAATTCGCTATTTGTTTTACAGGAAAATTTATAATGGCAACAACCTGCTTATCCTTTAAATTTTCTTTTGAATAATGCTGTGTTATTTGTGCTGATGATTTTTTAATGCCCAGTTCACCAAAGTCAATCGTCAACTGGTATGCAGACTTTCTTGCGCTTGGAAAATCATGTACTTCTGTAACAGTTCCGCAGCGTATATCGATCTTCTCAAAATCATCCCAGCTTATCATATTTTGTTATTAGTGAATTTTGTTTATAATTTGTACCCATAAATTGGTTCGTAAATTAATAACAAAAAAATAATCTTTATGAAAAGACATGCAACAGCCGTTTGGAGCGGTTCAGGAAAAGAAGGAAATGGCACAGTAACTACACAAAGCGGTATTTTAAGCAATACACAGTATTCTTATAAATCGAGGTTTGAAGAAGGCGCGGGCACTACCCCCGAAGAACTGGTTGCGGCCGCCCACGCTGGTTGCTTCACCATGAA